>JAZOCH010000090.1:0-3587 GCA_045596425.1 Acutalibacteraceae bacterium
CAACTCCTTGGCTCACAGAACGACATGGCTACGATCCGACTTCGAACAATCCGCGCGTACTGCTGCTTGACGAGCCGCTTGCCGCATTGGACCTCAAACTGCGCAAGGACATGCAGACCGAGCTCAAAAACATTCAGAAGAGCCTCGGTATCAGCTTTATTTATGTTACTCACGACCAGGAAGAGGCGCTGTCGATGTCGGACACCGTCGTTGTGATGGACAACGGCGAAATTCAGCAGATCGGCACGCCGCAGGATATCTATAACGAGCCGCAGAACGCGTTTGTGGCGGACTTCATCGGTGAAAGTAATATTCTTGACGGCGTGATGATTCAGGACTATTTGGTGGAGTTTTTCGGGCGGCAGTTCAGTTGCTTGGATGCCGGCTTTGCTCCCAATGAGCCGGTCGACGTGGTTATTCGCCCCGAGGATATTGACATCGTTGAACCGGTCAAGGGTACGCTGACGGGTAAGGTGACCAACGTTACCTTCAAGGGCGTACATTACGAGACCATTGTGGATTTCAAGGGCTTTAAGTGGCTTATCCAGACGACGGATTATTATCCCGTCGGCTCGGTCATCGGCATCGTGCTTAACCCCGAGGATATCCATATTATGAAAAAATCCGCCTATTCGGGTATGTTCGGCGATTACAGCTCCTATTCCGAGGAATTTGACGAGCTGGCAGACCCCGAGGCAGGCTTGGCAGAGGAAAACGGGGAGGGCGAGGAATGAAAAATCGCTTATCTGCCGCGCCGTTTGCCGTGTGGATGGCGATTTTCACCGTTGTACCGATGGCAATCACGCTGTGGTTTGCCTTCACGGATGAAAACGGCGCCTTTACCTTGCAGAATATTATTGAAATCTGGCAGTACAGCGGCACCTACGTTGATTCGATTTGGATGGGCGCACTCGCGACCGTCATTTGTCTCGTGCTTGCCTATCCGCTCGCGTTCAGCATCTCACGCAAGGCGGAGCACGTACAGCGCACGATGGTGATGATCGTGATGCTGCCGATGTGGATGAATTTTCTTCTGCGCACCTATGCGTGGATGTCCCTGTTGGAGGAAAACGGTCTGATCAACCAGTTCCTCGGCATCTTTGGCTGGCACTGGAATATGATTAACACCGACGGCGCCATCGTGCTGGGTATGGTGTATAATTTCCTGCCGTTTATGATTTTGCCGCTGTATTCGGTGATGGCGAAGATGGATTCGCGCGTCATTGAAGCCGCGCAGGATCTTGGCTCCAATAATTGGCAGATCCTTCGCCGCGTCATTCTGCCGCTCAGCGCCCCCGGTATCGTGTCGGGCGTGACGATGGTGTTTGTGCCGGCGGTGAGTACCTTTGTCATCTCCAAGCTGCTCGGCGGCAGTAAGTATATGATGATCGGTGACGTCATCGAGACCATGTTTATGGGTGACGGCTGTAACTACAATGTGGGTGCGGCGCTGTCTCTTGTGTTGATGGTGTTAATGCTTATCTGCATGTCCCTGATGCGTCGCGTCGACAACGGCGAGGATGAACTGGGAGGTATGATGGCATGAATAGAAAGTTTGTGCAGACCGTTAATTTCGTGAATTCATGCCCCGAATTCTCGCTGAAAATGGAACCAAAACCCATTTTCGTCGGCGTAGCCGACACGCGTGAATTCCCACGCGAAGAGGGGGTGACGAGATGAAGACATTGTCTAAGATCTACAACGGCCTTATCTTCACCTTCCTGTATGCGCCCATCGTGGTGCTGATCGTCTATTCCTTTAACGATTCCAAGAACCGTGTGCAGTGGGGCGGCTTTACACTCGATTGGTACAAGGATCTGTTCAGCAACGATCTGATTTTGGAATCGCTGGTGGTTACCTTGCAGATTGCGGTGTTGGCGGCGCTCGTCTCCACCGTCATCGGCACGATGGCGGCGGTGGGCATCTTCAATATGAACGGCCGTCTGCGCCGCGCGATGGAGTCGCTCAACAACATCCCGATGGTCAACCCCGAAATCGTCACCGGTATCTCGATGATGCTGATGTTCGTCGCCATTTACCGTGCGACGGGGCTGTTACAGCCGGGGTTTGCGACGTTGCTGATTGCACACATCACCTTTTGCATCCCGTACGTGGTGTTGCAGGTGATGCCCAAGCTGCGTCAGATGAACAAGCATATGTACGAGGCGGCGCTCGACCTCGGATGCACACCTTTTTCGGCGTTTTTCAAGGTCGTTCTGCCCGAGATTATGCCGGGTGTTATTACGGGTGCGCTCATGGCGTTTACGATGTCGCTCGACGACTTTGTCATCAGCTACTTTAACGCCGGTTCGACGGCGCAGAATCTGTCGGTCACCATCTATTCGATGACCAAAAAGCCCGTTACCCCCGAGGTCAATGCGTTGTCTACGCTGATGTTCGGTACGGTGCTGATTCTGCTCATCATCGTCAACGTCCGCCAAGTGCGGGATTTGAAAAAGCAAAACGAAAGGAGATAGGGCGTTGAGAAAATTGGCCTGTTTGCTGACGGCTGTTCTTTTAAGCACGATGCTCGGCGGCTGCGGCTGGTGGCAAATCACCGACAAAACGGTGACACTGAACGTGTATAACTGGGGCGAATATATCGACGATGAGATTCTCGATGTCAACGCTCTGTTTGAGGAAGAAACCGGCATTAAAATCAATTATAAGACCTTTGAGAGCAACGAGTCGATGTACACGCTGCTCGAATCGGGTGCGGCGGAATATGACGTGGTCATTCCGTCGGATTATATGATCGGTAAGATGATAAATGAAGGTATGCTGGCAAAACTCAACTTTGACAACATTCCTAATTACCAGTATATTGACGAAGCCTATAAGGGGTTGGAGTACGACC
The DNA here is from genome assembly GCA_045596425.1 of Acutalibacteraceae bacterium. Taxonomy (GTDB): domain Bacteria; phylum Bacillota; class Clostridia; order Oscillospirales; family Acutalibacteraceae; genus UBA5905. The sequence goes on from JAZOCH010000090.1 coordinate 2,858, forward strand.
CCAAAAACGAATATTCCGTGCCGTATACGTGGGGTACGGTCGGCATCTTTTACAATAAGAAATATGTCGATGAAGCCGACCTTGCACAAGGCTGGGATATTTTGTGGAACGAGAAATACGCCGGTAAGATCTATATGTTTGACAATGCGCGCGATTCCTTTGCTATCGCGCTCAAAAAACTGGGCTATTCGATGAACACCACCGATCCGGCGCACTGGCAGGCGGCGTATGAGGCGCTCGCCCAGCAAAAGCCGCTGGTGCAGGGGTACTTTATGGATCAGGTGTTCCAGAAGATGACCAACGAGGAAGGCTGGCTGGCACCCTATTATTCGGGGGACGGCGCGAATATGATTACCGGCGAGGACGGTAATGAAAACATCGGCTATTTCGTGCCGCATCAGGGTACAAACCTGTTTGTGGATGCGATGTGCGTGTTGGCGACCACCAAGCATCAGGCGGAAGCGGAACGGTATCTGGATTTTATGTGCCGCACCGATGTTGCCACCGCCAACGCGGAATATATCTGCTATTCTACGCCGCACACCGAGGCGCTCGCACAGCTCGATCCCGAGGTGTCGAGTGACCCGATGTTCTATCCGGCGCAGGAGGTCATCGATAATACCGAGGTGTTCATTACCCTCGATGAGCCGACGCAAAAATTGCAGAAAAACCTGTGGATCAAGCTCAAATGCTTGCGCGACCGCCCTGCGTGGTGGCCGTTCCCATCGTA
>JAZOCH010000091.1:0-8755 GCA_045596425.1 Acutalibacteraceae bacterium
CTGCAAGCGTCCCTCCGCCGAACGCGCACGACCGGCGAATATATCCAAAATGAGTGCGGTGCGGTCGATTACACGGCACGGGAAGATGTCTTCGAGGTTGCGCAGCTGTGTCGGGGACAATTCTCTATCCACAATCACCAAATCAATGTCCTCTGCCTCGCATTGCAAAGCGATTTCCTGCGCACGTCCGCTGCCAAGGCAGGTCGCCTTGTCGGGCGACTCCTTTTTCTGCGTGGCGGTGCCGACAACCTCCGCCCCTGCGGTGGCGGTCAATTCCGCCAATTCCGCCAGCGATACCTCGGCATCAAATTCCCCCGTATCCACCGACACGAGCAACACCCGTTCGGGCGCCTGCTCTTCGATTTCCTGTAACGGCATCCGCCCACCTCCTAATCGTAGTAAGCTATAACATCATTTCGTCTTATCCCAATCGTAAGCGTTATACGCATACAAAAAGGCGTCCTTGTATGAAATATACGCCAGATCCTGCCTGTCGGATATTTCGATGATCGCATCCATCATAAGACGTTCTTCCAATCCGGTCGTGTTTGCTTTTTCCAACTCGGACAGAAAGACGCCGACCGCGTAATCACCAGCGTCAATGATCGCTTGCCATTTTTCCGGATTAGCCGCAATATAATCGCTCGAATGGCTGCTAACGCTTCCCGATTCAGCAATATCCGAAATGTATTGCCGAATCGGCGGATGTCTGAAATTCACAAGATTGAATGTCAATATCGCGGCACCTACCACAACCGAAATGATGATTGTCGCCTTTCGACCGATTATGTAGAAGTCACTAGGCACGGCGTTGTCCGCATCGTTTATCAAAAAGCTTAATCGCATTTTTTCAATAGCCCACGACACCTTTGGCACAAGCGCTTCGATGACCGCCAATAAGAAGAATAGGATTCCAACCCACAGACTGTCTGCACTGCGGTGCGTAATCTTCCCTATCACAATGAGCATCAGGCTGCACAAAGCCCCTATACCGGAACCTATTCCCAGAGCTTTATCCAGTTTGCTTACGAAAAGCGGATCTTTTCGGTTGTACATTTCTTCAATTGTGTCATTGACATTGTCACGCATACGTTGTTCTTCCACGGCAGACAACTTATCCCCCAACTTTTCGTTGCAATCAACGCAAAAAAATCGCTCATCGGCATTATACGCCCCACACTTCGCGCAAATCTTCATCGTGCTCACTTCCTTAATTTAAGTATACCATAAGCATATCCCCGTCTGCAACAAAAAACACACTTTTTGACCGCGGTTGTGCAATCTTTCCAGTAACTGCCGAAAAAATCCTGCAAAAATTGTCGCTCTATCCGCAAATCACAGTAGAAATATGCCGAAAAGTATGATACAATAGGGTTATATAAAAAACACGACCGTTTCCGTGGGGTTCGGTCGGAGAGGGGTAGGAATTATGGAAAAGATCAGCAGTGAAAACGTTTTTGCTCAGGACGGACACAATGCGCCGCTGCGCATTATTGCAATGAACGGGGCGCAGGAGCTGGGCGCCAAAATTGAGGGGCATCTGCTCAACTGGGCGCACAAGTGCGGTCGTGACGACGATTCCTTCCACGTAGACGTCGATTGCCCCCGTTTCTCCTCCGGTGACGGCAAGGGTCTTATCAAGTCCTCTATCCGCGGCGATGACCTCTACATCCTCATCGATGTCGGCAACTACAACTGCAAATACAAGATGTACGGTTTTGAGAATGCGATGTCTCCCGACGACCATTATCAGGACCTAAAACGCATCATTCAGGCGACCGGCGGTAAGGCCAAGCGCATCAACGTCATTATGCCGAACCTCTACGGCGGCCGTCAGCATCGCCGCAACTACCGCGAGAGTCTTGACTGCGCCGTCGCCCTGCAAGAATTGCACGCTATGGGTGTTGACAACATCGTCACCTTTGACGCGCACGATCCGCGCGTATGCAACGCCGTGCCGCTGATGGGCTTTGACAATCTGATGCCCTCGTATCAGGTGCTTAAAGCGATGTTCCGTTCCATCCCTGATTTTAACCCCAACCGTGACAACCTGATGGTGGTCAGCCCCGACGAAGGCGCGCTCAACCGCAATATGTACTATGCGGTCAATATGGGTGTGGAAATGGGTATGTTCTATAAGCGCCGCGACTACTCCCGCGTCGTCAACGGACGCAACCCCATCGTCGCGCACGAGTATCTCGGCACCTCCGTCGAGGGTAAGGATATCTTTATCGCGGACGATATCATCGCCTCGGGCGAGTCAATGCTGGACATCGCCTATGAGCTGAAAAAGCGCAAGGCGCGCCGCATCTATGCATACGCCACCTACGCCATCTTCACTGCCGGTCTCGACAAGTTCGACAAGGCCGTGGCAGACGGCATTGTCGATGGTGTGTTCGGCACCAACCTGACCTACCGCACGCCCGAATTGCTCAGCCGTGATTGGTTCCACGAGGTTGATTGCTCCAAGTACATTGCCTACTACATCGCCGCGCTCAACCAGAACGTGTCGATCAGCAACCTCATCGACTCCCACGACAAGATCCAACAACTGTTGGAGAAAAAACGCGGTTAACCATTCGCACGCGAGCAGTTCATCCGAACTGCTCGCGTTTTTCACTTAAATTTTCCCAAAATGTTCATAATCTGTTCGTTATTTTTTGCCGATTATGTGTTTATAATAAGATGATGTTATCCGAAAGGAAGCGTTGTTGATGGAGAAACGACTGCTGCTCATTATGAACCCCTACGCCGGTCAAAAAAGCGGCAAGAAGCATCTTGCCGACATATTGGAGCTGTTCTGTCAAGAGGGATACGTGCCCACGGTGTTTATGACCACCGGTATCGGTAACGGCTACGAATGCACCAAGACCTACGCCGCGGCGGCGGATCTGGTCGTGTGTGTTGGCGGCGACGGCACCTTTAATGAGGTGGTGTCGGGTGTCATTGATTCAGGCGCCGACGTGCCGATCGGATATATTCCCTGCGGCAGCACCAACGATTTTGCTGCCGGTCTTAAACTGAGCAAAACACATCTGCGTGCCGCCAAGGATATCGTGGAAGGCACACCCAAGACCTACGACGTCGGGCGTTTCGAGGGGCGGTATTTCTCCTATGTTGCCTCCTTCGGCGCCTTTACCCGTGCGTCCTACGCCACGCCGCAAAACCTCAAAAACGCGCTCGGTCACCTGGCATACATTCTGGAAGGCATCAAGGACCTGCCCAACATCCGCCCCGTGCATATGCGCTTTGAGACCGCCGACACCGTGTTTGAGGATGATTATGTGTTCGGCGCCATCAGCAATTCCACCTCGCTCGGCGGCATTCTGACCATCGACCCCGAAACCGTTGACCTCAACGACGGGCTGTTTGAGCTGTTGCTCGTCAAATACCCCAAAAACGCCGCCGAGCTCAACGAGTGCATCCGTTGCTTGCAGGAGAAAAAGTACCACTCCTCGATGATTACCTTCCACTCTGCCGCACGCGTACACATCACCGCCGACGAATCGGTGGATTGGACGTTGGACGGCGAGCGCGAATCAGGGAAGGCGCATATCACGGTGGAAAATCGGCACAATGCCTTTCGTCTGATTACCAACACAAAGGAGGATACCCGTTGAGCGGTCAACCATCCGACAAACGGCAAGCGCGTCGGCAACAGCGCCGACGTATCGCCGCCCAGATTCACGAACACAAGGCGGTATTTGCGGTGTACGTTATTCTGCGCATCATCGTATTCGCCTCGCTGGCGCTGGCGCTTATCCGCGGCGAATACGAGAGTGCCTTCGTGTGCGTACTGGCACTGGTACTGTTTTTACTGCCGCATTTTGTGGAACGCACCTTTGTTATCGATATCCCCGACACGCTGGAAATCATCATTCTGCTGTTTATTTTTGCCGCGGAAATTCTCGGAGAATTGCAAAACTACTATATCCAATATCCTCACTGGGACGTGATGCTGCACACCGTCAACGGATTTTTGTGCGCGGCTGTCGGCTTCTCGCTGGTGGACATTCTCTGCCGCAACCGTCAAGATAAATTCCGCTTATCGCCGCTGTATATGGCCATCGTGGCATTTTGCTTTTCAATGACCGTCGGCGTGCTGTGGGAATTCTTTGAATATGGGATGGACAGCATCTTTCACACCGATATGCAAAAGGATACCGTCATTCACGCCCTGCATTCGGTGGCTCTCGACAACACCGCCACCAACACCGTCGTCACCCTCGACGGCGTGAAAAGCGTCACGGTCAACGGGGTTGACCTCGGCCACGGCGGCTATATCGACATCGGCCTCATCGACACGATGAACGACCTACTGGTCAACTTTGTCGGCGCGGTGGTGTTCAGCATTATCGGCTTCTTTTATATCAAGCATCGCGGTCGCGGTAAGGCAGGTCGCTTTGCCCGTCATTTTATCCCCACGGTTGCGGAGGAATCATCCAATGAACAAGAATCAAAAAACAACTGATATCCGTTGGAAAAAATACCGTCACTGGCTGTACGTGCTGGTACTGCCGGTGTATTTGGCGCTGTTTTTTCTCACCGAGTATTTGGTCGGCGCCGATGCCGCTTACACCGTCATTTACCATCCGCTGGATGACCTTATCCCCTTTTGCGAATGGTTTTACATTCCGTACGTGCTGTGGTATCCCTTTATGGTGTCCGTGGGGCTGTACCTCGCCCTCAAGGATAGCGAGGGCTTTAAGCGGTATATGACCTATATCGGCGTCAGTTTTATTGCCGCCATCGGGTTTTTCCTGCTCTTCCCCAACGGGCAGGAGCTTCGCCCCGACCTTTCTACGCTTGATCGGGACAACGTCTTTATCCGCGCCATCGCCGTGCTGTATGAGGCGGATACCAACACCAACGTCTGCCCCAGCCTGCACGTTGTCGGCTCCATGGCGGCGGTGTTCGGCATCCTCCACCATCCGCGCCTGCGCAAAACCGTCTGGATGCCCGTCGGGGGTGTTATTCTGGCGATAGCCATCTGCCTTGCCACCGTTTTTCTTAAACAACACTCGGTGGTGGATGTGTTTGTCGGTGTCCCGTACGGCTTTTTCACCTACGGATTGGTGTATTGGCTACCCGTGCTGGCAAGGAATCTCCGCCGCAAGCCTACGAAACCTGTTGCCGCAGAAAAACCGTGATTTATTGTGTAATTTGCATAATTATTTCGTGTAATTCTCGAAAAATGTGAGATATTTTCGGCATTTTACAAAAATAATTGCATTATTGAGCGTTATAGTATATAATGATATAGACGCCCGCACCGCTGACGGTTCGTCAGCGGTTATTTTTGTTTAAGGAGGCTACACGATGAGTAAAAGCGAAACAAAAAAGCCATCAGCCGCTTCGGTTAAAGCAGAGCTGAAAAAGCAACTCACCGATAAGCTGTTGCATAATTTCTCAGTACAGCCTGAGGACGCCACCAACGAGCATTTGTACAACGCGTTGGTGCTGGTCCTGCGCGACCGTATGCGCACCGCCCGTGTGGATTATATCCACCGCGCCCATCAGCAGAACGCCAAGCAGGTGTATTATATGAGTATGGAGTTCCTGATGGGGCGCTCCCTCAAAAATACGCTGTACAACCTCGACCTCACCGATGCCGCCGCGGCGGTGATGAAGGGGTTCGGTGTCAAGCTTGACAAGCTGTACGATTTAGAACCCGATGCAGGTCTCGGCAACGGCGGCCTCGGCCGTCTCGCCGCCTGCTTCCTCGACGGTCTGGCGACCAACAGCATCCCTGCCATCGGCTATTCCCTTTTGTACGAATACGGCATCTTCCGCCAAAAGCTGGTGGACGGCTGGCAGACCGAGCTGCCCGATTTCTGGCTCCCCGGTGGCGAGAGCTGGCTGTTGCCCCGTCCCGAGCTTGCCAAAGAGGTGCTTTTCGACGGTTATGTCGACGAGTGGTGGGACAACAACGGTCTGCACCACATTGAGCACCGTCAACCCACCGTGGTTATCGCACAGCCCTTCGACCTGATGGTCGCCGGCAAGGACGGCCGCGGTGTATCCACCTTGCGTCTGTGGCGCTCCACCGCCCCCGGTATGGATATGTCGCTGTTTAATCAAGGCGAATATATGCGCGCGATGGAGCAAAAGGCGATGGCGGAGGTCATCACGCAGGTGCTGTATCCGGCGGACAACCACCGCGAGGGTAAGAGCCTGCGCCTGTCGCAGCAGTATTTCCTCGTTTCCGCCTCGATGCAGGATATCGTGCGCCGTCACCTCGAAAAGCACGGCACAATGGATAACCTGCCTGAGCTTGCCGCCGTACACATCAACGACACCCACCCGACACTCGCTATCCCCGAATTGATGCGCATTCTGCTCGACGAGTGCGGATACAGCTGGGAGGCGGCATGGGATATTGTGCGCCGCACCTTCGCTTACACCAACCACACCGTAATGGCAGAGGCGTTAGAGTGCTGGCCGGAGGATCTGTTCCGTCAGCGCCTGCCCCGTATTTACCAAATCGTGTGCGAAATCAACAAGCGGTACAGCGAACAGATGATGGCGGCAACCGGCGGCGACACCGAAAAGGTCAGCCGTATGGCGATCATCAGCTACGGGCTGATTAAAATGGCGAACCTTTGCGTGGCTACCTGCCACTCGGTCAACGGCGTGTCACAGCTGCACAGCGAGATCGTCAAGCACACCGTGTTCCCCGAGGCATACGGCGTTGCGCCCGAGAAGTTCACCAACGTCACCAACGGTATTGCCCACCGCCGCTGGCTGTGTCAGGCAAACCCCGAGCTGGCAAGCTGGATCAGCGACAAGATCGGGGATGGCTTTATCCTCGATGCCGCCGAGCTTACAAAGCTCACGGCATACGCCGATGATGCCGCTGCACGCGAGACCTTTATGACCATCAAGCGCCGCAACAAGCAGCGGCTCGCGGACTACGTTAAGCGCGAGAACGGCATTGTTCTGGATGCCAATTCGCTGTTTGACGTGCAGGTCAAGCGCCTGCACGAGTATAAGCGCCAGCATCTCAACGCTCTGCACATCCTGAGCACCTACCAGATGCTCAAAGATAACCCGAATATGGAATTCACGCCGCGCACCTACATCTTCGGCGCCAAGTCGGCGCCCGGCTATTACCTCGCCAAGGAGATCATTCAGTTCATCTGCCGCCTGAGCAAGATGATTGAAAACGATCCGGCGGTACGCGATAAGCTCAAAGTCGTGTATATCGAGGACTACCGCGTCACGCTGGCGGAGCTGTTGATGCCTGCTGCCGATATCAGCGAGCAGATTTCGCTTGCCGGTACCGAGGCCAGCGGTACGGGTAATATGAAGCTGATGATGAACGGCGCCATCACCCTCGGCACGCTGGACGGTGCGAACGTGGAGATCTGCCAAGCGGTCGGCGAGGAGAATATGTTCCTCTTCGGTATGCGTACCGAGGAGGTCGAGGCGCTTAAACGCCAAGGCTACGACCCCCGTTCCTATTATATGGAAAACCCGACCATCCACCGCGCCATCGACCAAATGGTGCAGGGCTTCGAGGGGCGCAATTACAGCGAGATTGCCGGCTCGTTAATTAACCACGACCCGTATATGGTATTTGCCGATTTTGCGGATTACAGCCGCGCGCAAAAGGCATCGGGCGAGCTCTTCCGCGATGCCGACGCATGGGCGAAAAAGGCGTTGCTCAACACTGCTTGCAGCGGCATCTTTGCCTCCGACCGTTCCATCCGCGACTACAACGATCGCATCTGGCACGCAAAACCCGTCAAAAAATAAGACCACCGTATTTTCGGCGCAAACGGCTTCGTTTGCGCCGAAAATTTTTGTTTTATTTGTAAAAATCGGTTGCCAAAACAAAAATTGTATGGTAGAATGTAGATGTATATTTAGGAGACAGAAAGGGGTGTGACGATGGATAGTCAGAATAAGATGCGCTTAGTGCAGGAGCTTGTTCCCGGTAAGCAGATTACCATCGCCCACATTATCGCTAATCCCGACGAAATCATCTATCGCAAGCTCGGTCTGGACCCTGCGGTAGATTACAGCCGTGCCGCCATCGGCATCGTCACGATGTCGCCTGCCGAGACCGCGATTATCGCCGGCGATATTGCTATCAAGACTTCGGGTGTGGAGCTTGGCTTCGTTGACCGTTTCAGCGGTACGCTTATCGTCACGGGACGGGTATCCGAGGTGGATGCCGCCCTGCGTGCGCTGACCGACTATTGCCGTGATACCCTCGGCTTCACGGTGTGCGACATCACTAAGACCTGATGAAAAAGATCATTCTGATGGGGCGCGTTGCCAGCGGCAAGACCACGCTGACACAGGCTTTGCGCGGCGAGGCAATTCATTATCAAAAAACGCAATATATTCAGCACTCAGACGTGGTCATCGACACCCCCGGCGAATATGCCGAGACACAGCACCTCGGGCGTGCGTTGGCTTTGTATACCTACGAGGCAGATGTGGTCGGGCTGTTGCTCAGCGCCACCGAGTCGTACAGCTTGTATCCGCCCTGTGTGACCCCTTGCTGTAACCGTCCCGTTATCGGCATCGTCACCCACATCCACGATAAAGACGGCGACCCTGCCCGTGCAGAACGATGGTTGCGCCTTGCCGGCTGCACGACGATATTTCACGTTGACAGCACCACAGGCGAGGGTGTGCGCAATATTCTCGATTATCTGCGCGAACCCAACGACCCACCGATGGAATGAATTGCATAATCGACCATCCAAAAACCCGCGGCTGTGCCCCGAAGTCGGATCGTAGC
>JAZOCH010000092.1:0-2144 GCA_045596425.1 Acutalibacteraceae bacterium
GCCCGGCTACGCGCATAGAGGTTGAACACATCGTCGCTCCGCTCCGAACGATGGCCGTACCGCACACCGTCGAAACGCGCCAAGTTTGCGGAGGCCTCCGCCGGGGCGACGATGTAGTACACCGCCATCGCATACTCCGTGTGCGGGAGCGACACCTCCACCATCTCGGCACCTGCCGCCGTACAGGCCTTGATTGCTTCGTCCGTGATGCGCACGCAGTGATGCTCCTCATACCGACGGCGCAAACCGCGCAAAATAGCGCGCGCCTGCTCGGTGGTCGGCTCACTCACCGTTATGGGCTGAAACCGCCGTTCCAATGCCGAATCCTTCTCGATGTGCCGCCGATATTCCGCGATGGTGGTGGCACCAACCAGCCGCAGTTCTCCGCGCGCAAGCAGGGGCTTAAAGATATTGGCGGCATCCACCGCCCCTTCGGCGGCGCCCGTACCGATGAGGTTGTGCAACTCATCAATAAAGAGCAGGATATCCCCTGTTTTTATCGCCTCGCCCACGGCGTTCTTCACCCGTTCCTCAAAATCGCCGCGGTATTTTGTGCCGGCGACCATCCCCGTTAAATCCAACGTCACCAGCCTCTTATCGCACAGCACATCCGGCACCTCGCCGGCGACGATGCGCTGTGCCAGTCCCTCCACCACGGCGGTCTTACCCACACCGGGTTCTCCAATGAGGCAGGGGTTATTCTTGGTGCGGCGGCAAAGGATGCGTATAACACGCGTGATTTCCTCCTCTCTGCCGACAACGGGGTCGAGCTTACCCAGCCGTGCCAGCCGTGTCAAGTCGCGCCCGAACTGGTCCAACGTCGGGGTGCGACTCTTGCCGCCGGAACGATTGACCGCCTCCGCTGTGCGTGGGGCGGTTACACGGGCGATATCCCCGAGCAACTCACTCGGGCGCCCATCAAGCTGTTGCAACAGACGCACCGCCACCCCCGTATCGTCCCGTAGGATCGCCGCGAGCAGATGCTCTGTTCCTGCCAGTCGCTGTCCCGTGAACGCGGCATCGGTCAACGCCATCTCCATCGCCGCTTTGGCGCGCGGCGTAAAATCGTCGGGTGTCAGCACGCTGTACACGCCACCGCCCTCACCCGATAAAATCTTTTCCATATATCGCAGAACCGTAATGCCGCGTGCGGCGAGCACGGTCGCGGCAACGCCGCTGCCTTCCCGTAACATTCCCAACACCAGATGCTCCGTGCCGACGTAGGTATGCCCCATCTCCCGCGCCGCATCCATCGCCATATTCAGCGCCATATTCGCTTTTTCCGTAAACCGTTTGAACCGATACATAGAAACGCCTCCTCTGCTAGGGTCACCTTACCCTAATAGAATATAGGCGGCTTTTTGTCCCTTTATACATCCGCATTTCTTTTGCACCACCACGCCCGTCCCGTCATAGTATGGTGTTGTAAGGGGGTGGAATGAATGTGTCTGCGTAACTTGTTCTGCGGCAACGACTGTACTTGGATCCTGTTCATCATCATCGTTCTCCTGTTGATCGATAATGATGACTGTGATAACGATTGCGGTCGTGGCTGTGGTTGCGGCTGTGGCTGCAACTGATCCCACTCTGCCAAGGCGATGGGCGAGTACCTTTCGGTACTCGCCCATCGCTTCTTTTTTTCTTTTGCTCTTGACAGAATTGCGCGATTTTGTTAAAATTTTGTTTAGGAATGTTTTTTTCTGTCGCAAATTTGTAGAAAAGGAGTTGTTCAACGTGACCTCAACCGGAATCGTGCGAAGGATCGACAGTGTCGGGCGTTTTGTTCTTCCCATTGAACTGCGGCGTACCCTCCAGATCGAAGAAAGTGATTCTCTGGAGATTTTCGTCGAGGACAACACCATCGTGCTGAAAAAGTATCAGCCGGCGTGTATCTTCTGCGGTAACGCCCGTGACATCACGCTCTACAAAGGCAAAAATGTTTGTGCCGATTGCATCCGCACCCTGCAAGACAATGGCTAATACGCAAAAAGGACAGTGTCGTGACACTGTCCTTTTTACTTTGCATTCGGATCGACCCCGCGCAGGCGGCGGCTTTGCAAGTAATCCTCCAAAATGATGGTGGCAGCAACCGTGTCCACCACCTGTAAGTCGGAGGCCAAGCGGGCTTAGGAAGACAACCACTG
>JAZOCH010000093.1:0-5702 GCA_045596425.1 Acutalibacteraceae bacterium
AGCCCCCGACACAACGTGTCGGGGGCTTACCGGTTCTTTACGATTCCGCCTCATCCTCCCAAACGGGAACAGGCTTCTTTGCATAGCGCTTTTTGAAAATTCTTCTGCGGAACAGGAATACCGTGTAGGTAAACCACAGCACGAAGAAAATCACACAGGCTATCACCGCATTGGTCAGCGACTGTGCGGCAAAGCTGAGCAAAAACAGCAACGGTGCAATCATTACCATGGCAGGAAAATTAGAGAGGATATACAACGTGGATGTCGGTGTGCGCAGACCGGGATCAATCTCTTTCATTAAGATCATACCGTTCGAGGCGGTGCCGGTCATCGTGCCGTAGCACATCAGGAACATCTCGTGTTCAAAGCCCTTAAAGCACTCCTTGGATGCCTTGCGAATGTAAATGTAGGTAGCGACGGCACCCACCACGCTAAGAACGACAACGGGCAAGATGTAGTTCTTAATGTCGTTGATCTCGATTGCCGCCACACCGGCTACAATCATCAGATCGAAGGCGAAGCCGGATATACGGTCCATCTGGTAGTTGTTGATGTATGCTCGGTGCATCAAATCCTTTTTGCGTAAGCACTTGACCACCAACTTGATCAGCATGGCCGCCAACGATGCCCACAGGAAGTTAAAGCCCCACGCAATGCTGTTAGTAAAATCGGAAATCACACCCAACAAGCACATAAAGCCGAAGGAAAGCGCATAAGCGACCGCAACAAAGCCAACCTGCAAGGTGAATTTGTCAACCGATTCGTTGTCCGGAATCTCATTGCCATCAGAATCAACGTGATCCGCATTCGCGGCAGAAACGTTCGCGTTGCGAACGTGAAGCGCACCGCGCTTTTTATATATGTTGATGTACAGCACACCAAGCACAGAGGCGACCACAAAGCCAATGGATGCAAGGGACAGACCGAAGCTACCGTTACCCGAGAACTGTGCAGTCGGGATATTCGTAAAGTTAATATCCCAGCTAAGGGCATTACCGGGACCTTGCCCGTAAGCAAGAGGTAAAATCAAACCGCAAATATACGAGATAACCTTGCCGCCGTGACGCGTCAAAAAGAACAGAAGCAGCGTGATGCCGAGTCCGACGAATGCTTGCAGCATATAACAGCCGCCCTGCAAGGCACCAAACTCGAAGACCTGCGTGCCGCTCGTTTTATGTGCACTCTTCTCAGTCTTCAAGGTCATGGCGGCAAAACCAATAGCCAAGCAGTGATAGGTAATGACCTGCATAAGACGGTTATCCACCAACACGAAATCAAACAACTGCTTAGAAATGACGTTTCCAATCAGCAACAGCGCACCGCCCAAAAGCGCCGAAGGAATCAAGCATTTGCGAAACAGCGGAACAACACGCCGAAGAATGTTACCTAACATCAGAAACATCAGCAGCAATCCAAGCTGCGCCAAAAACGCCCACACCGCGCCGTAGTTTGCCAAGGTGAAATCCCAGCTTGATACGCCATCCATACAATCACCAACCCTATCAAAACAACATACATAAATTATAAAGGCTGTGTCTGTTTTTGTCAATATACGGTTACCGCTTACAGCCGTTGTGAGAAAAAGCAAATCCCCGACACGGTGTGTCGGGGACTGAAATTATCGTCCGTTGTAAATGCGCTTCATCAGTTCCACCATCTGCGGTTTTGTGATGGTACGGGGATTGGTGGCGGTGCATTTATCCGCAATCGCAATTTCTGCCATCTCGGACACCACGTCCATAAAGGCTTTCTCGTCCACCCCTGCCTCACGCAAGGTCATCGGGATGTCCATTTCCTTCTTCATCTTATTGATGGCGATGGTGAGGTTGCGCACCGCCTGCGGACCCACGTAGGTGCCGGGATTCATAATAATACCGATGTGCGCATAAATCTTGGCGGCACGGTTGTCCGTCTGGAAATGCTTTTCATACATATGCGCGTTATATTCAATCACATACGGCAGCACGATAGCGTTCGCCCGTCCGTGCGGAATACCGAAGCGCGCGCCCAGCACGTGGGCAATCGAGTGGCAGATACCGAGGGATGCGTGGTTAAACGCCACGCCTGCCAGACAAGAGGCATTGTGCATATGCTCGCGCGCCTCCATATCCTCCCCCTGTCGATAGGCACGAGGCAGATAATCGCGCACCAGACGAATCGCCTTTTCCGCGAGCGCATCCGAGAAATCCGATGCGGCGGTGGACACGTTCGCCTCAATGGCGTGCACCAGCACGTCCATACCCGTGTCGGCCGTTATGGCAGGCGGCACACTGCGCGTCAACGTAGGGTCAAGCACCGCTATGCAAGGCAACAGCTTATCGTCCACGATGGGGTGCTTTGCGTGGGTAGCCGAGTCGGTGATGACCGCAAAGCTCGTCACCTCACTGCCCGTACCGCTGGTGGTCGGCGCCACGATGCACAAGGGCTTATCCACGGAATTGATCTTCTGATACATATAACTGATGGCCTTGGCGGCATCAATGGCGGAGCCGCCGCCCATCGCCATCACCGCATCGGGCTTCTTTTCCAAGATCCAGCTGACACCCTTGCTCACCAGATCGGTGGACGGGTCAGGGGTGATTTCGGAGAAAATATGGCAGGTCACACCCATCGATTCCAGCACACCGAGCGGCTTCTTGATCATCCCCGATTTCTCCACAAAGGGATCGCAGATGATACACGCCGTGCGAATCGGATACTCTTTCAGATTTTCAAACGCCGATTCACCGGTATAAATTTTGGTCGGGACATAAAAACCGGACATACCATTGCCTCCAAATGCAGAGTCTTACAATCAAATTTGAGTATAACACAAACCCGTCGATTTGTCACGCCTTTTCGTCAAAGTTTTCACGGATTTTGTAAAAATAACCGCCGTGCGTTTTCGTAGGTCTGTTCGAGCAGCTCATCGGTATCCACTCCGCGCAATTCGGCAATGCGGCGCGCGGTATGCGCAATGAGCGAGGAGTCGCACCGATGACCGCGGCAGGGTTCGGGCGCCATATACGGCGCGTCGGTTTCGAGCAACAACCGCTCAGCAGGCACCGCCGCGGCAACCGCCGCAGGGCGCTTGGCGTTCTTAAAGGTCGCGGCACCGCCGAGTCCGATATACATCCCCAGCTCCACCACCTCGCGCATCATCTCCGTACTGCCCGAAAAGCAATGCACCACGCCGCGCGGACGGTATTCACGTAATAACGCGAGCGTATCCTCGTGGGCATCGCGGTCGTGCACGATGACAGGCAGATTCATCTCCCCGGCCAGCGCCAGCTGACGGCGAAACCATTGCCGTTGCACCTCGCGCGGTGCGGCGTCCTCATAGTGATAATCCAGCCCGATCTCCCCGATGGCAACCGCCTTCGGCTCACGGGCAAGGCGCGCAATGTGTCCAAGCCAATCGTCGGTGGCACGCCCCACCGCCTCGGGGTGAACCCCCACCGCCGCGTAGAGATACGGATACGCCGCCGCCATGCGAAGACAGCGCTGCGCGGAATCGGGGTCAGTGGCGGCGTTAATCACTGCGCCGACACCCTGCGTGGGAAGCGCAGCAAGCAACGCATCGCGGTCGCTATCAAACGCCGCATCATCGTAATGGGCGTGGGAATCAAAAATCAAAGCCATACAAAACTCCTAATATAAACATCGTCAGCAAATAAATAGTTCATTTCATTCTTTTGACACTGACAGCACTGTCAGTCATTGTTTGGCTCCCTCTGACGAGGGAGCTGTCCGAGCGTTCGCGAGGACTGAGGGAGAGACTACCCCTCCGTCTTTTGCCTACGGCAAAATCCACCTCCCTTGACAAGGGGAGGCAAGACACTGCTTCCTTTCCCTATTAATATCAAAGCATTATCGCTCATAAAGCTTTGATACTAACTACGAAAAAACCGCCGTGACGCGTGCGGAAGAACCGCGCCGCGAATCGGCGGTTTTGTTTGTTATACGATTACTCAGCGAAGCCGGACTCCACCAACTGCACCAGAGCCTCCACAGCGGCTTGCTCATCAGCGCCGTCCGCAATCACGCGGATGGCGGTGTTGCCGACAATACCGAGGGACAGAACACCCAGCAAGCTCTTCGCATTGACACGGCGCTCCTCCTTCTCAACCCAGATAGAGGACTTGAACTCGTTCGCCTTCTGGATGAAGAAAGTCGCAGGACGGGCGTGCAGACCAACCTGATTCTGAACAACAACGTCTTTCACAAACATAACGGATGCTCTCCTTCTCTCACGCCGCTCTCACGGCTTTCTAAATTACTGTGAATACATCGGGTATGATACTATTATAGCACAAAAAACGATCAAGTCAATCGGTTTATCCCAGTTTCGACGCAAGTTTGGTTGACTGCCCGATTTTCGCGGTTATTTGCCGAACGATTTCGTCACTTTGCCTAAAATTGTGAAAAGCTTTTAGCTATATAGTTACTCTGCTTCCTGTAATTCCAGCAAATACTTTTTATCCGCATCCGTCAGTTCGGCATCCGCCAACATATCGGGGCGTAAACGCCACGTGCGTTCCAGCGACTGCTGACGGCGCCAGCGCGCGATGTTTGCGTGGTGTCCCGAAACGAGGATATCGGGTACCTGCCGCCCTTCCCATTCGAACGGGCGCGTATACTGCGGATATTCCAGCAGACCGGCAAAGTGGCTTTCCTCGGTGAAGCACACCTCATCCGCCAGCACCCCCGGCACCATACGCGACACGCAATCCACCAGCGCCATCGCCGGAATCTCACCGCCTGTAAGCACGTAATCTCCGATAGAGATCTGCTCATCCACCAATGCATCCAGCACGCGCTCGTCTACACCTTCGTAGTGACCACACAGAATGCAGATGTTCGGCATCTGCGCCAGCTCACGGGCGCGCTGCTGGGTGAGGGTCTTACCCTGCGGCGACATATAAATGAGGTGCGGTCTGGTGCCTGCCTGCTCGCACACCGCGGCAAAGCAGTCCGCGATGGGCTGCGGAAACATCACCATCCCCATGCCGCCACCGTAAGGGTAATCGTCCACCTGCATCTGCTTATTCTTAGTATATTCCCGAATCTGATGGCAGTGCATTTCGAGCAAGCCCTTTTCCGCGGCGCGGCCGAGGATGCTCTCCCCGAATACGCGGTCAAACATATCGGGAAACAGGGTCATAATGTCAAATCTCATCGTCAAACAACCCTTTCATCGGACGAATCTTCATCACGTCAGCGGCAGTATCCACCGACAGAATGATGTCGGGAATCGCCGGAATCAGCACCTCACCCTTGGGGGTGCGCATATGATACACCGCATTGGCACCCGTCTGGCTGACATCGGTCAGCTTGCCGTACACCTCTCCCGTATCGACATCCTCAACGCGCAGGCCGATAAGGTCCTGCACCAGATAGCGTCCCTTAGGCAATTTGAGGTCCTTGCGGCTGACGTACAGCATCTTACCGCGCAAGGCGGCGGCGGCCTCCATCGTGTCGATACCGTCAATAACCACCAGCGCCATATTCTTATGCGCGCGCGCTTTAACCTTCACGGGCTTTTCGCCGTTTATATCCCAATACAGTGTTTTAAATCCGGCAAACTGCTGCGCAGAATCGCACCACGGCTGTACGCGCGTTTCTCCGCGCACACCGTGCGTCCCCACGATCTGCCCTGCCTCTAAAAACGGTTTTTGCGGCATCGTATACCTCCTACGACAAAGGGGCAAACCAAACGGATT
>JAZOCH010000094.1:0-3832 GCA_045596425.1 Acutalibacteraceae bacterium
CAAGGACCGCAGGCACATTCCAGCACACGCGCACCGGCGGCGAGAATATCGGTGAGTGCACCGCAATCGGCAAGCATCGGCAGCACCTGCTTGGGGCCGGGGGAGATGGACAGGCTGACGGGGGGCTGAATGGTACAGCCGCGCAGCAAGGCGGCGACTTTCAGCATATCCTGCAAAGACGAGTTGGTGCAGGAGCCGATGCACACCTGATCCACCTTGGTGCCTTTGAGGGATGCCACCGTCACGACATTGTCGGGGCTGTGCGGACAAGCAATCAGCGGCTCGAGGGTGGACAGGTCGATGTGCAAAATCTTATCGTATTCAGCATCGGGATCGCTGGCGAGAGGAATATAATCCTCCTCGCGTCCCTCGGCTTTGAGGAATTCACGCGTGACCTCGTCGGAGGGGAAGATGGAGGTGGTGGCGCCAAGCTCCGTGCCCATATTGGTGATGGTGGCACGCCCCGGCACGCTGAGGGTAGCAACACCCTCGCCGCCCCATTCGATGATAGCGCCGACGCCGCCCTTAACGGACAGCTGACGCAGAATTTCCAGACTGACGTCCTTCGCGGTGACGAAGGGACGAAGCTTGCCCGTCAGCTCGACCTTGTACATTTTGGGCATCGTGATGTAATAGGCGCCGCCGCCCATTGCCACCGCAACGTCCAGACCGCCGGCACCCATCGCCAGCATACCGATACCGCCGCCCGTGGGGGTGTGGCTGTCCGAGCCGATGAGCGTTTTACCGGGTTTGCCGAAGCGTTCCAGATGCACCTGATGGCAAATGCCGTTGCCGGGACGGGAGAAATAAATGCCGTGCTTTTTACACACCGACTGAATGTAGCGGTGGTCGTCGGCATTCTCAAAGCCCGATTGCAGGGTGTTGTGGTCGATATAGGCGACACTGCGCTCGGTGCGAACGCGCGGTATGCCCATGGTTTCGAATTCGAGGTACGCCATCGTGCCGGTGGCGTCCTGTGTCAGCGTTTGGTCGATGCGCAGGGCAATTTCAGTGCCTGCGACCATTTCGCCGCTGACGAGATGGTCTTTAATAATCTTTTGTGCAATTGTCAGTCCCATAATAATAACTCCTTGTCCGCAGTTTGTTAATCCAGTTCGGATTGCCCCAGCATTCTGTCGCGCGCGTGAGCGATATGCTCGTTCATCGCGGCTTCGGCGGTGTCGCCGTCACCGGCGAGAATCGCGTCGCAGATGCGGCGATGCTCCTTGGTGGAGGCAGTGGCGCGTGCAACCTTTTCCACCGAGGCGCGACGGAACTTCTGCGCCTTGCGGTGAAGCGGCACCAGCGTAGTTTGCAGAGTGGTACTGCCGCAGCCGGCGTAGATCATCTCGTGGAATTCGTGGTCCTGCCACTGGACGTGGTCGGCGTCCGCCTTGGACACGTAAAATTCCTGCAAATCCACCGCGTTTGCGAGCGCCTTTTTCTGCTCGTCAGTCATATTTTCGGCGGCACGGCGCGCGGCAATACCCTCGATGCGTGCGCGGATTTGGAGAATATCGCAGATATCCTCCTGCGTGATGCCGTTTACCATCAGGCCTTTGCCGGTCTCGCGCAGGATGTTCTCCTGTTCCAGACGGCGAATCGCCTCGCGGATGGGGGTGCGGCTGACCCCCATCTCCTCGCACAGCCGTGCCTCGGTGAGAATTTCCCCGTAGGCGTACTTGCCGCCGAGGATATCGTTCTCCAACCGTTCGAACACGCAATCGGCGAGGGATACGCTCTTATGTTTTTCAATCATATCAAAATCTCCTTACAGCTCGCCGCCCGAAAAGGCCATGACCTTTTCTTCCAGCTCGTGGTTGGACAGGCAGGTCTGACGCCCGTCCTCGTATTCACGGTCAACCCATTCCTTCATCTGCACGACCAAGGGACTGCGTTTATCCACTTTTTTATCGTCGGGCAGGGCGTAATGCTCGTTGATCCAGTAGGCGATACCGGCGAGACCCGAGGTCTTGCTGACCGTCACCGAGGCGGAACGGCCGAGAATCTTCTTGGTGTCGAAGATGTTGTAGATCTCCTCGTCTTTGAGCAGACCGTCGGCGTGGATGCCGGCACGGGTGACGTTAAAGTTCTGTCCGACAAAGGGGGTCATCGGCGGAATCTCGTAACCGATCTCCTTTTTGAAATACTCGGCAATTTCGGTGATGACGGTGGGGTCCATACCGTCGAGAGAGCCACGCAGGGAAGCGTACTCCATCACCATCGCTTCCAGCGGCACGTTACCCGTGCGCTCGCCGATGCCGAGCAGAGAGCAGTTGACGGCGCAGGCACCGTACAGCCACGCGGAGGCGGCATTGGCAACCGCTTTGTAGAAGTCGTTGTGACCGTGCCATTCCAGCATCTCGCTCGGCACGTTGGAATAGTGTTGCAGACCGTAGATGATACCGGGTACGCTGCGCGGCAGGGCGACCTCGGTGTAGGGGACACCGTAGCCCATCGTATCGCAGGCGCGGATGCGAACGGGAATCTTCGCCTGACGGCTCAGCTCCATCAGTTCGTTGACAAACGGCACGACAAAGCCGTAGAAATCCGCACGGGTGATGTCTTCGAGATGGCAACGGGGCATAACCCCTGCCTCGAACGCCTCGCTGACCGCGGCGAGATAGTGGTCCATCGCCTGTTTACGGGTCATTTTGAGCTTTTTGAAGATGTGGTAGTCGGAGCAGCTCACCAGAATACCCGTTTCGCGGATACCGAGGTCGCGAACGAGCTTAAAATCTTCCTTGCTCGCGCGAATCCACGTGGTGATCTCGGGGAATTTCAGCCCCAGCTCCTGACACTTTTGCAGGGCTTCGCGGTCTTTTTGGCTGTACACGAACATCTCGGTCTGGCGAATAATGCCGAACGGGCCGCCCAGACGGTTCATATATTTGTAGAGCTGAACGATCTGCTCCACCGTGTACGGCTCAATGGACTGCTGTCCGTCGCGCAGGGAGGTGTCGGTGATCCAGATTTCCTCCGGCATACCCAGCGGCACGCGGCGGTGGTTAAAGCCGACCTTCGGCACGGTGTCGTAGCTGTACACGTCGCGGTAGAGCTGCGGCTCAGCGACGTCTTGCAAGGCGTATTTATAGGATTCTTCTTCCAGCAGGTTGCTTTTTCGGGATAATTCCAGCATAAAAAACGCTCCTTTCTCGGGATTGGCTTAGGCGATTATGCGCAGTGGCATACATCTTATGCGGCATAATCGTATGATTGTATACAATTATACTCACATAACTTCGCCATGTCAAGCGAGTTTGTATAATATAAGAAAGTATATGAAAACGACACAAAAATAGACCAATAAATGGAAGGCGCATTGTATTGTTTACAGTGTTTTCGCGCTGTTATCCCTTCAAAATCGCATCCGCCAGTGCGTCGGGGGAGTCGAACACGGCCTCGGCGCCGAGTTCGCGCAGGATGGCGGCATCGCGGAAGCCCCAGCTGACGCCAAGGCAGGGAATACCGAGGTTTTGGGCGGTGAGCACGTCCGCATCGCCGTCCCCGACGAACACCGCCTCTTCGGCAGGCACGCCGAGGCGTGCGAGCGCCAGCCGTGGGGCATCGGGTGCAGGCTTGCGCGGACGGTCGGGACTGTCCCCGAGCGCCACGTCGATATACTCTGCAAAGAAATGCCGCCGCAGCGCTTCCACCGAGACGTCCGGCTTGTTGGACACGATCGCCATCGCAATGCCTGCCGCCTGCAACCGTGCAAGCGCCGACAAAATGCCGTCATACGGCGCGGTCAGGTCAAGGGTGTGGGCGGCGTAGTATACGCGAAAATCCGCCAGCACCTGTTGCACGGTCTCCTCGTCGGTGCCGTCGGGCA
>JAZOCH010000095.1:0-2211 GCA_045596425.1 Acutalibacteraceae bacterium
CGGCAACCTCGCGGACGTCGCCGCGTAACGTAATATTCAGCATAATAATCTCTCCTCTCGATTAGTAGACATAAAAAAGCCCCGTCCCAACCAAGGGACGGGGCATAAGCCTCGTGGTTCCACCCTATTTTTGCGATGTTGCCCATCGCACTCATTATGACCGATAACGGCTGTCAACCGGCGTGCCTTATGTCGGCACACACTCAGGGGTGGTGGGCTTGTCCGTCGGTTTTACGCCCTCTCACCGCACGGGCGCTCTCTGAAAAAACCGCTCGGGGCCGTCCCCGTCAACGCTTTTATTCAGTTTAGCACCACAAAAGGCGGTTGTCAAGGATTTTGCGCAAAAATTTCCGCCTTACCGCCAGCGCGTCAAAAACATACCAAGCGGATTGCGGTAGTATACTGCGTCCCTCTTCTCATTATGCACAAAAAACCGTGCGCTTTTTTGTTATTGCCAATATGGGGAATTTGTGCTATGATAATAAGAAGAATGTTGCATTTTTGCGGCATTTGGGGCATACCTAATACTAAGGAGTTGACAAATATGATTTATATAATTGAAAATGACAAGCTGAAAGTTAAGGTCAGCAGTATGGGCGCAGAGCTGCAATCCGTCCGCCGCATCGAGGATGATACGGAGTACCTGTGGCAGGGAGATCCCACCTATTGGCAGGGACGCGCAACCAACCTTTTCCCCATTTGCGGACGCTTATTTGAGGGGAAATACACCTACAACGGCAACACCTACGAGATGATGCTGCACGGCTTTGCCAAATTGCAGGAGTTTGAGGTCATTCGGCAGGACACCGCCGCCATCACCCTGCAACTCAAAGAGAACGAGGAAACACTCGGTATGTATCCCTTCCGCTTCTCGCTGCAAATCTCCTACGTGCTGTCGGGCGAAACGCTGAGCATCACCCTCATCGTACACAACCTCGACGATAAGACGATGGTTTTCGCGGTCGGCGGTCATCCCGGCTTTAATCTGCCGCTGGAAGAAGAGAAGACCTTCGAGGACTATTATATCGAGTTTGACGAGCCCTGCGATGCAAAGAAGCTGTGTCTGAGCGACACCTGCTTCTATTTGGAAAAGGATGCCGCGTTCCCGTTGGAGGATAACCGCGTGCTGCACCTGCAACACGCGCTGTTTGACAACGACGCCATCTTCCTCAAAGACACGGGCAGCGGTGTGACTCTGCGCTGTGCCGACGGCAAGCGCTCGGTGCATATGTCTTACCCCGATATGCCCCACCTCGGTCTGTGGCACAAGCCTCATACCGATGCACCGTACGTGTGCATCGAGCCGTGGACCAGCTACCCCTCCGTTGACGGCAAGGTGGATGCGCTGGAAACCAAGCAGGCGATGAACACCTTGGAGCCGCAGGGTGTCTATCGCAACGTGTACACCATCACGTTCGGCTGATCGATTGTTGAATACGCATCTCCCCTGCCCGACCGCACGGTCGGGCAGGGTTTTTGTTTGCGCAAACCATAAATTAGCCCGTAGGGGCGGATTCTATATCCGCCCGTATGCAGGTGGATTCTCCTCACCCGAACGCTATCCGGACAAAAATCGAACATTTTTTCGATTTTTTGCAAAAAAAACTTGATTTTTTCGAAAAAGGCGTTATAATGAATATAGAACATCCGTTCGGAACACCTGTTCGGGTTTACATAAAAGGAGGAATACTTATGATCCTATCGTATATAATCGATGCTTTATTGGCGGCTACCGCCGTCGCGATGCTGTTAAAAGGCTGCTACGGTGCCACCCGTCAGATGGCTGTCGCGCCGCTGTTGGTTGCGGCACTGGACGCATCCTTTGCCGGTGTTATCACCTATGGTGCCACGCCCGTGCTGTCCGTGTTGCTGACGTTGTTGCAGTTGACCGTGCTGGTTAGCAGTGCGATGGTGCTGTATCAAGACAGCGTGCGCGCGCACAACAAGCAGGAGCGCCGTCGTCGCCGTCGCGACATCCTGCGTACGCAGGCGGCGTTCGAGCAGGCGCGTGAGCGCGCGGACGCCAAACGCGGCTATGCTTGTGCCTAATCGTTTAGACCCTGTCGATGGACAGCCGCTTGGCTGTCCATCGTTTTTTATAACAAGAAATAACCGTATCCCAAAACACCATCGAACTTAGATGGGCTCCCCTTGTCGGGGGAGCTGTCGGCGATATCGCCGACTGAGGGGTAGTTGTCTCAGAATTCTCTC
>JAZOCH010000096.1:0-4371 GCA_045596425.1 Acutalibacteraceae bacterium
CCGTCCTCGGCGGTGACGATAACCAGGTTTTTCTTCTTCTCTTCGCGGCGGACAACACCCGAGATCTCGCTGATGATGGCAAGATGCTTCGGCTTGCGACCTTCGAAGAGCTCTTCAACACGGGGCAGACCCTGCGTGATATCTTCGCCGCCGGCGACACCGCCGGTGTGGAAGGTACGCATCGTCAGCTGGGTACCGGGTTCACCGATGGACTGTGCCGCGATGATACCCACCGCTTCGCCGACGGTGACAGGATCGTTGGTCGCGAGGTTCGCGCCGTAGCAGCATGCACAAACGCCCTTACGCGCACCACAGGTCAGCACCGAGCGGATGCGTACGCGCACCTTGCTGTCGTCGACCTTGCCGTCCTTATCCGTCGCCTGCTCACGCAGAATGCGGTCGATGATCGTCGCATCGGCGTCGGTCATCTTGTGGTTGCGGTCAACCAGCACCTCACCCGTCTTGGGATCGCAGAAGTCATCGCTCAGGAAGCGACCGACCAGACGCTCGGTGAGCGGCTCAATGACACGGTTACCGTCCTTAATGTCGTACACATCAATACCGTCGTGCGTGCCGCAGTCGGTCTCACGGATGATGACTTCCTGCGAAACGTCCACCAAACGACGGGTCAGGTAACCCGAGTCAGCGGTACGCAGAGCGGTATCCGCCAGACCCTTACGGGCACCCTTAGCGGAGGTGAAGTATTCGAGAATGTTCAAACCTTCACGATAGTTGGCTCGGATCGGCACCTCGATGGTCTTACCCGAGGTGTTGGCAATCAGACCGCGCATACCCGCAAGCTGACGGATCTGGCTGATCGAACCACGCGCGCCCGAATCCGCCATCATCTGGATGGGGTTGTAGGGGTCCATATTACCGATCAGAGCCTTGGTGACCTTATCGGTGGTCTCGTTCCAAGTTGCGATAACGTGGTTGTAACGCTCCTCCTCGCTCATCAGACCCTGCTGATACAGATCAGCGATCGCATCCACGGTCGCCTCGGCATCCGCAATATACTGCTTCTTCATCTCAGGGATGGTCGCATCGCCGACCGCAACGGTCAGCGCGCCGCGAGTGGAGTACTTATAACCCTGCGCCTTGATGGCATCCAACACACCGGAGGTGGTCGCCGTGCCGTGACGCTTAATGCATTCGCCGACGATCTTACCGAGCTGCTTCTTGCCGACCTTGAAGTCGATCTCGTAGCCGAGCAGACGGTCGAGGTATGCGGGGGATTCCACCGTTTCACCCTCGTGCAGCGTGCGATCCACAAAACCCAGATCCTGCGGGATGGGACGGTTGAAGATGACACGACCGATGGTGGTCTTGACAAGGTGCGAGATCTCGCGACCGTCGATCTCGACGGTACGGCGGATCTTGATATCATCGTGCAGATCGATCGCCTTGGCATCATACGCCATCATCGCCTCGTTCTCGTCACGATAAATGAATGTGGTATTCTCTTTCGCCTCGGCAGCTTCCTCGGCGGAGTGCTTCTCGTGCTTGTCAATGGTCAGGTAGTAAGAACCGAGAACCATATCCTGCGTCGGCACGGCGACGGGCTTACCATCGGAGGGCTTGAGCAGGTTGCCGGCGGCGAGCATCAGGAAGCGAGCTTCCGCCTGCGCCTCAGCAGACAACGGCACGTGCACAGCCATCTGGTCGCCGTCGAAGTCGGCGTTGAACGCGGTACAAACCAGCGGGTGCAGTTTGATCGCGCGACCCTCGACCAGCACAGGCTCAAACGCCTGAATGCCCAGTCGGTGCAGCGTAGGCGCACGGTTGAGCATCACGGGATGATCCTTGATAACGATCTCCAACGCATCCCATACCTCGGGACGCAGACGGTCGACCATCTTACGCGCGGACTTGATATTGCCCGCAACGCCGGTCTCCACCAGACGCTTCATAACGAAAGGTTTGAACAGCTCGATCGCCATCTCCTTCGGCAGACCGCACTGATACATCTTGAGTTCGGGACCGACAACGATAACGGAACGACCCGAATAGTCAACGCGCTTGCCGAGCAGGTTTTGACGGAAGCGACCCTGCTTACCCTTGAGCATATCGGACAGGGACTTGAGCGGGCGGTTGTTGGGACCCGGGACGGGACGACCGCGACGACCGTTGTCGATGAGGGCGTCCACCGCTTCCTGCAACATACGCTTCTCGTTACGCACGATAATGTCAGGCGCACCGAGATCGAGCAGTCTCTTCAGACGGTTGTTACGGTTGATCACGCGGCGATACAGGTCGTTCAGGTCGGAGGTCGCAAAACGACCGCCATCGAGCTGTACCATCGGACGGATGTCGGGCGGAATGACCGGAATGACGTCCATAATCATCCACTCGGGGCGGTTGCCGGAGAGGCGGAAGGACACCACCACTTCCAGTCGCTTGAGCAGACGGGCACGCTTTTGACCGTTGGCAGTCTCAAGCTCTTCCTTCAGCTCAGCAGACAGTGCCTCAAGGTCGATCTCGGCGAGCAGCTTCTGGATATATTCCGCGCCCATACCGGCATCGAAATCATCCTCGTACTTCTCGCGCATATCGGCATAGTCCTTGTCAGACAGCACCTGCTTCTTCTGCAGAGGGGTGTCACCGGGGTCGGCAACGATATACTCGGCAAAATACAACACCTGCTCGAGCTGACGGGGGGACATATCCAGCATCAGACCCATACGGGACGGGATGCCCTTGAAATACCAAATGTGGGACACGGGAGCAGCAAGCTCAATGTGACCCATACGCTCACGGCGCACCTTCGCGCGGGTGACCTCAACGCCGCAGCGTTCGCAGATCTTGCCCTTATAGCGCACGCGCTTGTAGCGACCGCAGTGGCACTCCCAGTCCTTGGTAGGCCCGAAGATCTTCTCGCAGAAGAGACCCTCGCGCTCCGGTTTGAGGGTGCGGTAGTTGATCGTCTCGGGCTTGAGAACCTCGCCGTAAGACCAACTGCGGATCTGGTCGGGAGAGGCCAGACCGATCTTAATGGAATCAAATACGTTAAATTGCATCATAATTCTTCAGCCTCCCCTCTCACATTTCGTCGTCGACGAGATCACCGTTCATTGCATATTCCTGCTCGATGATGTCGCCGGATTCATTCATTTCGCCCACGCCGTAGCCGTCGAACTCGCGCTCGTCAGCCACCATCGTGAATGCCTCACGGTCGGGATCGACCATACCGAGATCGTCGTCGTCCTCGAAGGTCTGCTTAAGGTCGATCTCGTTCTTATCCTCGTCCAGCACCTTAATATCCAGACCGAGGGACTGCAGTTCCTTGACCAAAACCTTGAAGGATTCCGGTACACCGGACTGCGGCACGTTCTGACCCTTGACGATCGCCTCATAGGTCTTGACACGACCAACCACGTCGTCGGACTTCACCGTCAGGATCTCCTGCAGGGTATAAGCCGCGCCGTAGGCTTCCAGTGCCCACACTTCCATTTCGCCGAAACGCTGACCGCCGAACTGCGCCTTACCACCAAGCGGCTGCTGAGTGACAAGGGAGTACGGACCGGTGGAACGGGCGTGGATCTTATCGTCAACGAGGTGATGGAGTTTCAGATAGTACATATAACCGACGGTAACGGGGTTGTCGAACAACTCGCCCGTGCGTCCGTCGTACACCGGCGTCTTACCGTCGGTGGATTTGCCTGCCTGTGCGAGCAACTCGCGGATATCTTCCTCGTGCGCACCATCAAAGACAGGGGTCATCACCTTGAAGCCGAGAGCCGCGGCGGCATAGCCGAGGTTGACTTCCAGAACCTGACCGATGTTCATACGGGAGGGAACGCCGAGGGGGTTAAGCACGATGTCCAGCGGGGTGCCGTCCGGCAGGAAGGGCATATCTTCGCTGGGCAGGATGCGGGACACAACGCCCTTGTTACCGTGACGACCCGCCATCTTATCGCCGACGCTGATCTTACGCTTCTGGGCAATGTAGCAGCGCACCACCATATTGACGCCGGGGCTCAGCTCGTCGCAGTTCTCGCGGGTGAACACCTTGACGTCGACGATGATGCCGTATTCGCCGTGCGGCACGCGCAGCGAGGTATCGCGCACCTCGCGGGCCTTTTCACCGAAGATGGCGCGCAGCAGGCGCTCCTCAGCGGTCAGCTCGGTCTCGCCCTTGGGGGTGACCTTACCGACCAGAATATCGCCCGAACGCACCTCGGCGCCCATGCGGATAATACCGCGCTCGTCGAGATCACGCAGTGCGTCGTCGCGCACGTTGGGGATATCGCGGGTGATCTCTTCGGGCCCGAGTTTCGTGTCGCGGGATTCCACTTCGTATTCCTCGATATGGATAGAGGTGAAGACGTCGTCGCGCACGATCTTTTCGTTAATGAGGACGGCGTCCTCGTA
>JAZOCH010000097.1:0-4643 GCA_045596425.1 Acutalibacteraceae bacterium
GCGGCGGACGGCGAGGGCGCGACCAAGCTGCTCGAATGCAAGGTCAGCGGTGCTGCCGACCTGCCTACCGCCAAAACGGTGGCAAAGAGCGTTATCTGCTCGTCGCTGACCAAGGCGGCGATGTTCGGCGCGGACGCCAACTGGGGACGCGTGCTGTGCGCCATCGGTTACAGCGGCGCACAGGTGGACGTGAGCAAGATCGACGTCGCGTTCCGGTCCGCCAAGGGTACCATCGCTGTGTGTAAGGACGGCGCCGGTGTGGATTTCTCGGAGGAGAAGGCAAAGGAAATCTTGCTGGAAAGTGAAATTGAGATTTTGGTCAACCTCAACAGCGGCGAGGCATCCTCCACCGCGTGGGGCTGTGACCTTACGTACGATTACGTCAAGATTAACGGCGATTATCGCACATAATACAATGTCCGACGAAGGCTTGCAGAGCCTTCGTCGGCTATCCATTTGGAGGGAACAGTATGGATTTTTCAAACGCTCAGCGTGCCGAAGTGTTGACGCAGGCTCTGCCGTATATCAAACGCTATAACGGCAAGGTCGTTGTGGTCAAATACGGTGGTAACGCGATGGTTAACGAACAGTTAAAGCAGCAGGTGATGGAGGATATCGTTCTGCTGTGGCTCATTGGTGTCAAGGTCGTGTTGGTGCACGGCGGCGGCCCCGAAATCAGCGAAACGATGAAAAAGCTTGGCAAAGAAGCCGTGTTTGTCGACGGTCTGCGCGTCACCGACAAGGAAACGGTAGACATCGTGCAGATGGTACTTGCCGGTAAGGTGAATAAATCGCTGGTTACCCTTTTGCAGATGAAAGGCGGCCACGCAGTGGGCTTGTCTGGAATGGACGGCGGCATCTTGGAGGCGACGGTCAAGGACGAGCGCCTCGGCTACGTCGGCGAGATCACCAAGGTGCGTACGCAGCCCATCATCGACCTGCTGGAAAAGAACTATATCCCCGTTATTTCCACCGTGGCGAGCGACCACGCAGGCAACGCCTATAACATCAACGGTGATACCGCCGCGGCGTATATTGCCGGTGCGCTGGGCGCCGAGCGTCTGATTATGATGACGGACATCGCCGGCATCCTGCGTGACAAGGACGACCCGTCCACCCTCATTCCCGAGCTGACGGTTTCCGAGGCGAAGGCGCTGTATGAGGAGGGTGTTATCTCGGGCGGTATGATTCCGAAGGTGGATTGCTGTATCGAGGCGCTGGAAAAGGGCGTGGAAAACGTCATTATTATGGACGGCCGCGTGTCCCACTCCATTCTGATGGAGTTGCTCACCGACGAAGGTGCGGGCACGATGGTCACGGGAGATTGATGGTATGCACACGAAAGAAATGGACACAACCTACATTGCCAACACCTACGCACGTTTTCCGCTCAATTTGGTGAAAGGAAAAGGTTCGCTGGTGTGGGACGATAGCGGCAAGGAATATATCGACCTGTCCACGGGCATTGCAGTCAACACCTTCGGCATCGCGGATGATGAATGGGCGGCGGCGGTGAGCGCACAGCTCGGCACCCTGCAACATATGTCGAATTTGTACTACACTGACCCATGCGCCAAGCTTGCGCAGGCTTTGTGCGAGCGCACGGGGATGAAGAAGGTGTTCTTCTCCAACTCGGGTGCGGAGGCGAATGAGTGCGCCATTAAAGTCGCGCGTAAGTATGCCGCCGATAAAAAGGGCAAGGATTACTATCACATCATCACGCTGGAAAACAGCTTTCACGGCCGCACCATTACCACGTTGGCGGCGACGGGGCAGGCGGTGTTCCACGCGGATTTCACCCCACTGACCGAGGGTTTTGTGTATGCAAAGGCAAACGACTTTACAGCTGTAAAAGCCTTGACCGAGCAATACAAATGCGCCGCCATTATGATGGAAGTGGTGCAGGGCGAGGGCGGCGTGATGCCGCTTGACCAAGCGTTTGTCACCGCCGTGGCAAAGCTCGCCGAAGAGCAGGATATTCTGCTCATCACCGACGAGGTGCAGGTGGGCAACGGCCGGAGCGGCAAGCTCTACGGGTATATGAATTACGGCATACAGCCCGACATCGTATCCACTGCCAAGGGCTTGGCAGGCGGTCTGCCGCTGGGTGCGACGTTGCTCGGAGAGAAGGTACAAGACACCCTCACCCCCGGTTCGCACGGCTCCACCTTTGGCGGCAACCCCGTGTGCTGTGCCGGCGCGCTGAATATCCTATCCCGTTTGGATGAGGATACGCTGGCAGGCGTGCGTGAGCGTTCGGCGCTGATTTTTGATACCTTAAACGGTGCAAAAGGCGTTGCCAGTGTATCGGGCCTCGGCTTGATGATTGGCATTAAGACCGAGAAGGATGCCGGCGAGGTTATCCGCCGCTGTATGGAGCGCGGTGTACTGGTCATCAAGGCAAAGGACAAAGTCCGTCTGTTGCCGGCACTCAACATCCCGATGAAAACGCTGTCCGAGGCGCTAAATGTTTTGACAGAAGTCTGTGCGGAATAAGGAGAATGTAGTATGAATTTTGCAGATAGAGATTTCCTTAAATTGTTGGATTATACGCCTGAGGAGATTGGGGCGTTGATCGACCTCGCCGCAGATTTTAAGGCGAAGAAAAAGGGCGGTATTCCGCACAAGCTGTGCGAGGGAAAGAATATTGCGCTGATTTTCGAAAAGACCAGCACCCGTACTCGTTGCAGCTTTGAAGTGGCGGCACACGATCTCGGTATGGGTACGACCTACCTCGATCCCTCGGGTTCGCAGATCGGCAAGAAAGAGAGCATTGCGGATACTGCGCGCGTGCTCAGCGGTATCTATGACGGTATTGAGTATCGCGGCTTTGGGCAGGAGATCGTGGAGGAGCTGGCGAAATACGCATCCGTACCCGTGTGGAACGGGCTAACCAATGAGTTCCACCCGACGCAGATTTTGGCGGACTTCCTCACCATCCGTGAGCAGTTCGGCAAGCTGAAAGGTATCAATTTTGTGTATATGGGGGATGCCCGTTACAATATGGGCAATTCGCTGATGGTCGGTTGCGCCAAGATGGGCCTGAATTTCACCGCCTGCGCGCCGAAAAAGTATTTCCCCGACCCCGAACTGGTCGCCGCGTGTGAGGCGGTCGCCGCCGAGACGGGCGCTACGTTGCGTTTCTGTGAGGACCCTGCCGAGGCGGTCAAGGGTGCCAACGTTATCTACACCGACGTGTGGGTGTCGATGGGTGAGCCCGTTGAGGT
The DNA here is from genome assembly GCA_045596425.1 of Acutalibacteraceae bacterium. Classification (GTDB taxonomy): domain Bacteria; phylum Bacillota; class Clostridia; order Oscillospirales; family Acutalibacteraceae; genus UBA5905. The sequence goes on from JAZOCH010000097.1 coordinate 3,228, forward strand.
ATGGGAAGAGCGCATCCGCGAGCTTTCTCCCTATCAGGTCAATACAAAACTGATGAATATGGCGGCGGACGATGTCGTGTTTATGCACTGCCTGCCGGCGTTCCACGACGATAAGACGGGCGTGGGCAAGCAGATGGGCGAGCGCTTTGGCCGTGGTTCGGTGGAGGTCACCGACGAGGTGTTTGAGAGCGAACGCTCGGTGGTGTTCCGCGAGGCGGAGAACCGTATGCCCACCATCAAAGCCGTGTGGGCGGCCACCCGGGGCGCCGTAAAATAACGCAAAAAAGCCGTGAGGACATTGTCCTCACGGCTTTTTCCTATATAAATGTTGTCCTTTACAGTTCTCGCTTGATTTTATCCAGCGCGCCCTTTTCCAGGCGGCTGACCTGCGCTTGCGAAATGCCGATTTCGCTTGACACCTCCACCTGTGTCATTCCTTTGAAAAACCGCAGGCTGAGAATTTTGCGCTCGCGGTCGTTGAGTCCGGCGATAGCTTCTTTTAGGGCGATCTCGTCCAGCCAGCTTTTGTCGTCGTTGCGGTCACTGACCTGATCCATCACGTAGATGGTGTCACCGCCGTCGTTGTATATCGGCTCATACAGCGATACAGGGTCAACGATGGCTTCCAACGCGACGACGATCTCTTCCTTCGGCATTTCCAACCGCTTGGCGATTTCTTCAATGGTGGGTTCGCGGTGGTTTTCCGCCATCAGCTGCTCCTTGGCTTGCATTGCACGATAGGCGGTATCGCGCATACTGCGGCTGATACGGATGGCGTTGTTATCGCGCAGATAGCGGCGAATTTCTCCAATAATCATCGGCACGGCGTAGGTGCTGAATCGCACGTCAAGCGTGAGGTCAAAGTTATCAATGGCTTTAATCAGCCCGATGCACCCGACCTGAAACAAGTCGTCCAGATTTTCGCCGCGCTGGGTAAAGCGCTGAATCACGCTGAGTACCAGCCGCAGGTTACCGCTCACCAGCTTTTCACGCGCTTTTTTATCACCGTCGCGCATTTGACGAAGCAGTGCCATTTTCTCCGCCTCGTTGAGTACTTTAAGGGTCGCGGTGTTGACGCCGCAGATCTCCACCTTGTTGTACATATCGCCATCCCGTCCTTTCCCTCACAGTATGGGCAGGACGGGGAAGATTCATACAAAAAAACAACAAGGTCTTTCGGTTTTTACCGAAAGACCTTGGTTGTTTGTGAGTTTGGAATTACACCGCGCGGGTGACCTTTCCGGAACGCAGGCAACGGGTGCAGGCGTACACTCTCTTGGGGGAGCCGTCAACGATCGCCTTAACGCGGCAGATGTTGGGCTTCCAGCTGCGGTTAGACCGTCTGTGGGAGTGGGACACACGAATACCGAACGTAACACTCTTGCCGCAGAAATCACATTTTGCCATGGTTCTGCA
>JAZOCH010000098.1:0-8428 GCA_045596425.1 Acutalibacteraceae bacterium
CGCCAGCGCCCCACCGGCAGGCACGACACATTCCCGTGCAATCGGCACGCACAAGCTACCAAGCCGCGCCATCTCCTCTTTGAGCAGACCTGCCGCGCTTTCCAGCCGTGCGGCTTTGAGCGAGTTGGAGCACACCAATTCCGCAAACAACGGGCTTTTATGCGCCGCCGTGTAGTTGTCGGGCTTCATCTCCCAAAGCGTGACCTCCTCGCCTGCCTGTGCCGCCGCCCAAGCGGCTTCGCAGCCGGCGAGTCCTGCACCGATTACCGTAATAGCCATAGCGTTCCTCTCGTTACTTCTGATAATTGCAGCCTTCCGTCTGGCAGGTAAAGCCGCCGTTCTTGCCCTTTTTGCGGAACAGCGTCTTACCGCACTGCGGACAAACCTCGTTTGTCGGCTCGTTCCATGTGGCAAAATCGCATTTCGGGTAGTTGCTGCATCCGAAGAATTTGCGTCCGCCCTTGGACTTCTTCGCCACCAGCACACCGCCGCATTTCGGGCAGCTTCCGGGGGCAGTCTCCACAATGCGCTTAGTGTTCTTACACTCGGGATAGCCGGGGCAAGCAAGGAACTTGCCGTAACGACCCGTTTTAATCACCATACGGCGGCCGCACAATTCGCACACCTCATCGCTCTCCACCTCGGGAACCTTGACCTTTTCGAGATCCTGCTCCGCCTTTTTGAGCGACTGCGCAAACCCACCGTAGAAATCATCCAGAATACCGACCCAATCCGCCTTGCCGTTCTCGACACCATCGAGCTGTTTTTCCATATGGGCGGTGAAATCGAGGTCGACGATTTCGGGGAATTGCTTCTCCATCAAATTGGTCACCACTTCGCCGAGATTGGTCGGCTTAATGGATTTGCCCTCACGCTCGACGTAATCGCGCGCCAGCACGGTGCTGACCGTCGGCGCGTAGGTGGACGGACGGCCGATGCCGTTCTCCTCCATCGTCTTAATGAGCGTAGCCTCGGTATAACGGGCAGGCGGCTGGGTGAAATGCTGATTGCCGGCAATCTCACGGCAGAACAGCACGTCCCCTTGCTTAATAACGGGCAGAGGCTTGTTGTCGTCATCCTTTTCGTCCTTGCCCTCGATATACAGTGCGGTGTGTCCCTCGAACTTGACGGTATACCCCGATGCCTTAAATACATATTCGCCTGCCGCGATGTCCACCTGACAGGTGTTCTGGATCTGGTCCGCCATCAGGCTGGCAATAAACCGCTCCCAAATGAGCTTATACAGCCGATACTGGTCGGAAGAAAGCGAATTTTTGACCTGCTCGGGCGTCATAGACGGCACCGAGGGACGAATCGCCTCGTGCGCATCCTGCGCGTTGCCCTTGGTCTTAAACACGCGCGCCTTGCTCGGCAGATAGTTCTCTCCGTAGGTTGAACGGATATACGCATTGCCTGCCGCACGCGCCTCATCCGAGATGCGCAGAGAGTCAGTACGCATATAGGTGATAAGACCCATCGCGCCGACGCCTTCCAATTCAATACCTTCGTACAATTCCTGCGCCGCTTTCATCGTGCGGCGAGAGGAGAAGTTGAGCTTGCGGTTTGCCTCCTGCTGCATTGTGGAGGTGGTAAAGGGCGGTGCAGGCGCTACGCGGCGCGTGCCGCTCTTGACCTTATCCGCCACGTAGGTTGCATTTTTGAGGGCTTGCAAAATCGCCTCTGCCTGCGCTCCGTCGGTAATCTTGATTTTTTCATCCGTCTTACCGTAGAACTTCGCCGGAAAGGTCTTGCCCTTTTCAGTAAGGGACAGCAGGGCATCCAGCGTCCAATATTCCTCGCTGACGAAGGAGCGAATCTCGTTCTCGCGGCTGACAACCAAGCTGACGGTTGCCGACTGCACACGGCCTGCGGACAAGCCCTTACGCACCTTTTTCCACAAAAACGGGCTGAGCTTATAGCCCACAATGCGATCGAGAATACGCCGTGCCTGCTGAGCGTTGACAAGGTTCATATCCAGCTTGCGCGGAGCCGCCATACCCGTCGTGACACCCGAACGGGTAATCTCGTTAAAGGTGATGCGGTTCTCGCTGGCAATCGGCAGGCCGAGCAACGTCGCCAAGTGCCACGAAATCGCCTCGCCCTCACGGTCCGGGTCGGTGGCGAGATAGACCTGCTCGCTGTTAGCGGCGGCCTCTTTGAGCTGGCGAATCAATGCCGTCTTGCCGGGGATATCGACGTACCGCGGACGAAAGCCCTTATCTACGTCCACGCCGAGCAACGTCTTGGGCAGATCGCGAATATGCCCCATCGAGGCAATAACCTCATAATCCTTGCCCAAATATTTTTTAATGGTTTTTGCCTTAGCCGGTGACTCCACGATAACCAGTTTCGACATTCTCCCACGCATCCTTTCCGCGTAACTTCACGCACAATCATCGTTTTGTATACTGCTGTCCTGCGGCATTCGCGGCACAGCCAAGCATTTCCAGTTCGGTCAACGCCCCGAGCAGGGACGGGATAGGCAGCCCTGTCAGCGCTGCCAGCTCGTCTACGGGACGGGGTTGTTCACTTAGACAGGCATACACCTGCTTAGCCGCATCGGACGCCGTTTCGGGACACGTCGTCGTAAGCGGCGCCGCTTTTGCAGGCGGCTCATCTGTTGATGGCTTTTTCCTCTTTTGTCTTGCGGTCTCTTTAACAGGCTCCTCGATCGGCCGGTTATCCAACTGCCGTTGGATTTCTCGCGCCGCATCCATATCCAGCATCGCCGGAAACAGAGAGTCATACTCTTCCAGCACGTCAGCGGCGCAAGTGATCAGCGTAGCGCCGCCCCGAATCTCGCGGTGGGCGCCGTCGTTTTTATGCCCTGCCAGCGTACCGGGCAGAGCAAACAGCTCTCTTCCCTGCTCACGCGCCAAACGGGCAGTAATTAAACCGCCGCTGGGAATCGGCGTTTCTCCCATACATACGCCGTGGCTCAATCCCGAAACAAGGCGATTGCGAATCGGATAGATACACCGACATTCGACTCCGTGCGGATATTCGCTCATCAGTAAACCGCCATCCGCCAAAATTCGCTGACGAAGACCACGATTTTCTTTCGGGTAATCCTTATCCAGCGGACATGCCATCACCGCGACGGTAACACCGCCGCTTTCAATCGCACCGGCGTGGGCAGCGGCATCAATTCCTTTGGCGCCGCCGCTGACGATAATCGCGCCGCCTGCGGCAAGACCTGCCGACAGACTGTACGCCTCGCGCCACCCCTCCTCCGAGGGCTCACGGGTGCCGACCACCGCCAAGGTCAGCCGCGCGTCCATATCCGGCATCGTGCCGCGACAGTACAACGCGGCAGGACGGTCCGAAAGACGGTGCAGATTGACGGGATACAGCGCATCCTGCGGTGTCAATATCCAGTCGCCTGCGCGTGTGACACGGTTGAGAATAGCACGCGCTTGCATTAACGATTTGTTTTTCAGTTTACGTACCACGCGGCTCGGAATCGCCGCTTCCAGCAGTGCTTTTTCGGTGGCGGTGTAGATAACGGCGGCGTTGCCAAAGGCATCCAGCAAATCGCCCATTGCCGACTCGCCTGCGCCCAATGCCTGCGCGAGCCATATCCAATATATGCGACTGTCCACCGCCAACACTCCCATCATTACTCGGGGCGAGTCATCTCCCACATCACAATACCTGCCGCCATCGACGCATTGAGCGATTCCGCTCTGCCTGCCATCGGGATGGTCACCCGACGCTTGCACGCCGTCACCGTTTCGCGCTTTAAGCCGTTGCCCTCGTTGCCGATAACGCACAGACAGCCATCCGTCTTATCGACGCGGTGCAACGGCTCGGCATCCGCATCCACCACGCAAGCCAGCGCGGTCATTCCGCGCGCCTGCAACGCGGCAATCGTTTCAGGAAGGTTATCGGTCACCGCCAGCGGCAAACGGAACACCCCACCCATACTGGCGCGCAGCACCTTGGGATTATACACGTCGCAACACCCTGCCGACAAAATCAGCCCATTCAATCCGAGTGCCTCCGCGGTTCGGATCATCGTGCCGAGATTGCCGGGGTCCTGAATGTCTTCCAAAACCCCGTAGCGACCCATATTATTTATTGTATCTAAACTTAACTGAATGTCAAGAGATTTTATCACACAAAATACGCCTTGCGGCGATGCGGTATCCGCCATCGAACGAGCAAGCTCGGGAGTAATCTCGGCACTCTCCTCGGCGGCGGCAATCAATCCCTCGGTGACCGCGGCATACGTCGTACACGCATCCGCCGTATACAGCACCGCTTTAACGGTCAATCCGCTGGCGAGCGCATCGCCGCACAGGCGCGCGCCTTCGATGGCAAAGCACCCCGTTTTACGCCGCTGTTTTGCCTGCTCACTGAGTGCGCGCCATTCCTTGACAAGGCGGTTATCCTTACTGGTTATCAGCATACTTTCCCCTCCTAAATCCGCAGGAAATTCGCGTAAATTCTATGCGAAATAAGCAAAATTGCACCCGACGGAAATCCGCCGGGCGCAATCATAGCTTTTTATTTCAGAGCCGCCTTCGCCTGCTCGGTCAGAGCAGTGAACGCCGCCGCGTCAGACACCGCGAGCTCAGCGAGCATCTTACGGTTGAGGCTGACACCGGCCTTTTTCAGACCGTTCATAAAGGTGGAGTAGTTCATACCGTTGAGCTTCGCCGCAGCGTTGATGCGAGCGATCCACAGACGGCGGAAGTCACGCTTGCGCTGCTTACGACCGATGTAAGCATACTGACCGGACTTCATCACCGCTTCTTTCGCGGTCTTAAACAACTTGGACTTGGCACCATAGTAACCCTTTGCCAGTTTGAGAACTTTCTTTCTTCTTTTGCGCGTCATCATTGCGCCTTTAATACGAGCCATGTTTCTTTACCTCCGTCTCTCATCAATCGATTATTTGTAAGGGATCATGCGCTTGATGGCTGCCAAGTTGGTCTTGTCGGCAGTCGCCGTCTTACGCAGGTTTCTCTTACGCTTGGTGGTCTTCTTGTTCAGGATGTGAGACTTGTAAGCATGACCACGGATGGCCTTGCCGGTCTTGCTGAGCTTAAAACGCTTTTTCGCACCGCTGTGCGTCTTGATCTTAGGCATATTGAATGTCCTCCTTAATAGGTTTTGTGTAAACGGGCATAAAGCCCGTACGCAACGAATTGAATATTCCTGCCTTATTTGGCAGATTTGGGCGCCAGGAACATCAGCATATTCCGTCCCTCAAGTTTGGCAGGCTTCTCGATGTTTGCCACCTCGGCGCAGGCCTCGGCAAAACGGCGCATCGATTCCAGCCCCATCTCGGGGTGTCCCATCTCACGGCCGCGGAAGCGGATGCTGACCTTGACCTTGTCACCGTGTTTGAGGAACTTGGTCGCCTGATTGACCTTGGTGTTGAAATCGCCCACATCGGTGTTCAGTCCGAGGCGAACCTCCTTGATGTCCACGACGTGCTGATTCTTACGGGCTTCTTTCTCTTTCTTCGCCTGCTCGAAACGGTACTTACCGTAGTCCATAATGCGGCATACGGGCGGTGTCGCCGTCGGCGCGATCTTCACAAGATCAAGCCCTGCCTCATCCGCAAGCGCCTGTGCCTCACGCGCGGACATCACGCCCAACTGCGCGCCGTCGGCACCGATGATACGCAGTTCGTTATCACGAATCTGCTCGTTGATCTGCACTTCTTTCTTAGCTATGGTAAAACACCCCCACGCAAAATTGGATAAACAAAAATGCGGACAGCCACGCTGCCCGCACACACAGAAATCCCGCAGAAATTGCAGGAGAAAAACTCTGTATCAACCCTTCGGAACGGTATCCTGAGGTGAGAACGGGCTACGTTCTGCTTTGTTTTCTCGAAGATTATATCAGCCTTTTGCCTCGCTGTCAAGAGGTTTTTGAAAATTTTTATTGATGAAGAAAAATCAGCGCTGTCAAATACGCACTGACAATGAGCAGGGTAGCGTTTCCTCTCCCCGACAGCACCAGCCAAAACGCCGCCGCGGCAAGCGGTAACAATATCGCCGCCGATAATAGCCGCAACCATTTATCCGCCTGCGCTTGCTTACCGGCCAAGCAAAGCAGACAATACACCATCTGTCCGCCGTCCAGTGCCGACGCAGGCAGAAGGTTGAGCACCGCCAGTGAGCAATGCACCACCGCCGCCTGCTGTCCGCCGCACAGCCACAGAAAAACGGCGGCAAGCAGATTGACCGCCGGTCCTGCCAATGAAATGAGGATGTTGCGGCGATAGCCGACCAATCGCTTCGCGCCCATCTCTATGCGCATCCCAAAAGCGCCCAGCGTACACATCTGCGGCGGACAGCCAAGCGCCGTCATCGCCAGCAAATGCCCGCCTTCGTGCATCACCGACGCGAGCACGCAGGACACCGCCAGCGACTCCTCCTGTGCGAGCAACAAGCCCGTCAGCAAAGCAGGAAACAGCAAGCTGACACGACACCGAACGCCGGCTATACGCCCTTCAAGCATTCGGCTGTGATTCGGGTGGCAAAAGCTCGCCCTCCTCCTCTAACGGATCGCTCGACAGCATATCGGCAGGGTCCCCGTCCCAGAGCTGCGCAAGCGCCGCCAGCAAATCGTTGCTCCGCAGGCTGTCACTGAAACCTTGCCGCAGCTGTGCGTAGGCACTGCCGCCGCCGACACGCACAAACAGCGCCAGCAGCAGGATGACGGCACAAGCAATACACTGCACCGCCACCACCTGCCAGCCACCGACCGAGCGCGGCGGTTTTTCCTTCTCCTTCGCCTGTTGCGCCACAAGTTCGCGTGCCTTTTTCTCGCTGATGCGCTGTTCCCTCTCGGCAGCCTGTGCCAAAGCGGTCTGATAATCCTGTTTAATCATACACTACCTCAAACAATGATACAAATCAGCCCGTTACAGCCCTCGTTAATGATGCGTTCGACCGTTTCTTTGAGTTTTTGTCGCGCATCCTCGGGCATATGCAACAGCTTATTGTGCAACCCCTCGTTGACCAGCCCGTACAGCGAGGTGCCGAAAATATTGGATTCCCAAATACGGCTCGGCTCTTCCTCAAACTGCCCGAGCAGATAACTGACCAGCTCTTCGCTCTGGCGCTCGGAGCCAACAATGGGACTGACCTCGGTAGTAATCTGCGCCTTCATCATATGAATGGATGGTGCCGCGGCACGCAGACGCACCCCGTAGCGACCGCTTTGACGCAGAAGCTCGGGCTCCTCCAACGTCATTTCTTCCATATCGGGCATTACGATACCGTAGCCCGTCGCCTCAACCTGTTCCAGCGCTCCGCGAATCTTCTCATATTTCTTCGCCGTCTGCGCCATATCCAGCATACACGCCATCAGCGCGCCCTCGTCGGCAATGTCCAAGCCTGTCGCCTCCGCGAGTATCTGATAAAACAGCTGCGGCTGTAACATCACCGTTACGGTAGCTACGCCCGTGCCGAGGTCTACCCGTTCGGTAGAGGCGGCGTGGACGTATTCACAGCGGCACAGCGATTGCGCCAGCCGTTCGGTGTCGCGTACACGCTCAACGCCGACCGCCGCCCCACGCACTGCCTGCGTGAGCGCCGCACGCACGGGATGGTTGCGGTCAAGCTGCATCACCCAACGAGGCAGAGCTACCCCCACCTCTTTGAGCGGAAACTGCGACAGCACCGCCTCTAACACAGTCAGCATCTCCTGCTGAGACATATCGCGGCAGTTGACCGCCAATACGGGAACGCCGTACTTATCGCCAAGCTGTGCCGTCAATGCCTGCGTAGCGGCGGCATACGGATCAACGGCATTAAGCAGCACCGCAAAGGGCTTGTTGATTTGTTTGAGCTCCTGCACAACACGCTCCTCGGCGGCGGCATACTCCTCGCGCGGAATATCGGTGATACTGCCGTCGGTAGTAATCACCAAGCCAATAGTGGAATGCTCGTTGATAACGCGGCGAGTCCCCTCCTCTGCCGCCATATTAAAAGGAATCTCCTCCTCGTACCACGGGGTTTTCACCATACGCGGCTGTTCCTCTTCAATATAGCCGAGCGCCGACGGCACAATATACCCCACGCAATCAATCAGCCGCACACGCATATCCGTCACGCCATCGGGAGATACCTGCGCCGCCTGCTCGGGGATAAACTTCGGCTCGGTGGTCATAATGGTACGCCCTGCGGCAGACTGCGGCAGTTCGTCGTTTGCCCGTTCGCGGCGATAGCTGTCCGCCATATGCGGAATGACCAGCGTATCCATAAACCGCTTAATAAAGGTGGATTTACCGGTACGCACCGGCCCCACCACGCCCAGATAAATATCGCCGCCGGTGCGCGCCGCGATATCCTGATACAAGCTGTTCGTTGTTTCCATTGTCATTTCCTCCGCTCGTGTTGATGTTTGTACATAATTATGTGTACTGCGGCAGGTTTATGACAAGCAAACGCCCGACGAGAGG
>JAZOCH010000099.1:0-3622 GCA_045596425.1 Acutalibacteraceae bacterium
GGGAAGCCAACGGAAAAAAATCCGAGGGAGAGAACGAAGCTGTCGAACAATGACAGCGCGCGGGGGATAAGAGAAGGGCGACCGAGATTTCTCGGTCCCCCTCTTTTTTGCGGTTGACTTGCTTTGTGTTAGTTGCTATAATGAAATATATATAAAACAAGGAGGTGATGGCAGTGGATCTGTGTGTGGCAGGGTTGCCCATACGCGTCGAGAGCGCAGACAACGAGTTTTTCGCGAAACGGTTTGCGGAATATGAGCGCCGTGACGGTCGTGACCCCGAGCAGATAATACGCACGCGCTGTGTGCAGCATATCCCCGTCCCCGAAGGGGAATTGGTACAGCAAGTTAAGCACGTCAACGTCGTGCGGCTTGCGGACGGCCGTTTGTGCCGCTATACCCAAGGTCGCTATCCTGACGGAAGCCTTGGCCCCGTCCTGTTTGCCATCACCTGTACGTCGGATTATACGCAGGTGGATATCGACCTGTATGCCAAGCGCCGTCACTCGGTGTTTTCTCAGACCGATTTTGAGTATATGTACACGGGCGCCGCGTTTCACAACCGTCTGGCAACGCTTGGCGGCGGTGTGCTGCACTCGTCGTCTATCGCCTATAAAAGGCAGGGGATTGCTTTCTCCGCACCGTCGGGTACGGGAAAATCCACCCACACGGGACTATGGAAAGAGGTGTTCGGTGATGCGGTGGAGATCATCAACGACGATAAACCTGCCATTCACTTTGTCGGTGAACAGGCGATGCTCAGCGGCACCCCGTGGAGCGGCAAGACGGCGCTCAACCGCCCAATGACCGTGCCGCTGCGCGCGATCGTTTTTATCGAGCGAGGGGAAGAAAATGCGATTCGCCGTTTGGATACGGTGCAAAGTATGTTCTGTTTAACCTCGCAAATATGCCGCCCGTATTACGACGAGGTGCTGGGCATTAAAATGCTGGATTTCACCGAGCGCGTGCTGGCGAACGTGCCTATTTATCGCTTGAATTGCAACATTAGTCACGAGGCGGTATACACGGTGTTTAACGAACTTTTCTCGCAGGAGGACAGCAAACAATGAAACTGAAAAGCGGATTTGTTCTGCGCAGTGTCGGCGGTCATTCCGTTGTGGTTCCCGTCGGTGCGCAGACGGTGGATTTTAACTGTATGATTACCCTCAATGACACGGGAGCGTTTTTGTGGCAGCAACTGCAAGAGGAACGCTCGGTGCAAGAGCTGGTTGCGGCACTGCTGGCAGAATACGAGGTCGATGCCGTTACCGCCGAGGCGGATGTGACGCGCTTTGTAGAGAAGTTGCAGCAGGCGGAGTTGCTCGTATGAGCCGCGTAAGAAATGTCGGTTGCGTTCAAGTGTCGATCGAGGAGCTGTCGCCGTTGTTGCTGTCTTGCCTTGACGAGGGAAAAGAGGTCGTACTCACCGTGACAGGCAACAGTATGGCGCCTTTTCTGCGGCACGGTTGGGATCAGGTGGTGCTTGTCAAGCCTGCCGATGAGACGGTTTTGCAGGTCGGGGATGTGCCGCTCTACCGTCGGCAAGGCGGTCAGCTCGTTCTGCATCGCATTGTGGAACGGGACGACGGAAGAAAACGCCGTTTATACGGAGAAAAAGGCACACTGCCGTCGATGCATTCGAGCAGTGGACTGACCTATACGATGCTGGGTGATGCGCAGACACAGCGTGAGCCGAATATTCGTCCCGAGCAGATATTGGCGGTGGCGGTGGCGTTTGTGCGTAAGGGTAAGCGTCGGGAATGCCGCAGTACGGCGTATCGCCGCCGTTGCCTGCGTTGGCACAGATTAATGCCGTTGCGCCGACCGCTGATGTGGCTGTGGCATCGATGGTATGGCGTGAAGAATCGAATCAGCCGATTGTTACAGTGATAAACGAGGAGAAGTATTTATGACGACACCAACCGCGAACAAGTGGATATGGCACATTGCGCGACCGGATATCGGACGCATTGTGCTGCTCTCGGTGCTGACGGGGCTGTCCTCGACGGCGGCGGTGGTGTTTGCGCTCATTACCCGACGGGTGATAGACATTGCCGTCGGTGATGCACAGGGCAGCTTGTGGTTCTACATCGGCTGTTTGCTCGGTGTGCTTGCGTTGCAAATTGCTATCGAGGTGTTTAACAGTCAATTTGGCGCTCGTATTTCCTGCGGAATGGAAATGCGCATAAAGCAGCGCGTGTTTGCGCAAATCTTTCATAAGCAGTGGCAGGATATCAGCCGCTTTCATTCGGGAGAATTGCTCAATCGTCTGAATTCTGACAGCCATATTGTCGTGACGGGCGTGGTCAGTTTTGTTCCGCGATTGGTATCGCTGGTGACGCGTTTGGTCGCCTGTCTGACGGTGCTGATTGTTCTGGATGGGCGTTTTACGGCGATTATGCTGGGCTTCGGCATTCTGTTGCTTGTGTGCAGCCGTGCTTACGGCAAGAAGGTCAAAACCCTGCATAAGCAATGCCAAGAAAGCGACGGAAAGGCAAAGGCCTTTACACAAGAGAGCTTGGAAAATTGGACGATGATTCAAGCGTTTAACGGTAGTGAGGTTGTCGGAACGCGACTGAGCGAACGACTGCAAGTGTTTGTCAACGACTTTCTCCGCCGTAACCGTTGGAGTGCCGCCTCACACGGGGTGTTGCATCTGTTGTTTTCCGGCAGTTATTATGCGGCGTTGGCATGGGGTGCGGTGCGGCTGGCGGCAGGCACTATTACTTATGGTACGTTGACTGCGTTTTTGCAGATTGTCGGGCAGATTCGACAGCCCTTTATGAGTATGTCGGGGCTGATGCCGCAGTATTATAATATGCTGGCATCCGCCGAGCGTTTGATTGAGATTGAGGCGCTCCCCGATGAGCCACGCGTAACCGCGGCGGTGGATTGGCGTGAGGAGTCGATGCGTACCATCGAGGTCAAGGATGTATCCTTTGCGTACGAATCCGAACATCCCGTATTGACGGGGACGTCGCTGTCGGTGCGGTGCGGCGAGTTTATCGCGCTGACGGGCTATTCGGGCATCGGCAAATCTACACTGTTCAAACTGCTATTGGGCTTTTACTCGCCGCAGGGTGGTTCTCTTACGGCTTTGACCGATAAGGGGACGTATCCGCTCGGTGCGGATACGCGGTCATTGTTTGCGTACGTGCCGCAACAGAGCGTACTGTTTTCGGGCACCATTCGTGAAAATATCGCGTTTTGTTGTCCCGATGCGAGCGAGGAGTCGATTTGGGCGGCGGCGGAAACGGCAGTGATTGCCGACGTCATTCGCGCGTTGCCCAACGGATTGGATACGCCGCTGGGTGAGCGCGGCGCAGGACTGTCGGAGGGACAGATTCAGCGCTTGGCGATCGCGCGCGCGGTGCTGTGCGATGCCCCCGTGCTGTTGCTCGATGAGGTGACCGCTTCGTTGGATGAACCTACCGAGGAGCAGGTGCTGCGCAACCTGCGCGCGTTACCCAACAAGACCTGCCTGTGCATTTCTCACCGTCCTGCGGCACTGGGTGTTTGTGACCGCGTTATCCGCGTGGAGAACGGCAAGTTCCTGGGAGATTAAAAAACCTCCTCTCCGCTGACAGCCGAGGGGCGGGATTGCTTGTGCGTCAAGCATCAAAAT
>JAZOCH010000100.1:0-2279 GCA_045596425.1 Acutalibacteraceae bacterium
CCCCGAAGCCGGCGAAAAGTCCACCGCCGACGGATTAGCCGTCACCGTCATCGAAGCGCACAACAACCACCCCGTGGAGATATTGGTCACCCCCGTGGAATCCACGCAAGAAACCGAAGAATAAAAAACGCGCGGACAAGCCGTATGGTTTGTCCGCGCGTTTTGTTATTCAGCGTCCACAAAATCTTCCGCGTGGTCGCGGATGTACTCCTCGCACAGCGACAGCGGACACTCGGTTTGTATCGCCAACCGCATCGCTTGTTCGAGCGCCTCGGTCTTTTGCTCAGCGGTGTGCAGTGCCTCCCACGCCTCGGCGCAGGCAGTCGCACCGATATCGGCAAAGCTCGCCTTTGCCAAATCCGCCAGTTCCCGTGCCGCGGTCCTCATCAGTGTGGCGTAATCACTCGCCGCCAGCTCCTTGCACACCACCCACACGGTATACACCGTTGTGTTAGCGTGAGGTAAGCCGCCAAGCACCGCCACGGGGTCGGGACGGCGAGTGGCCGCCGCCTTTGCCAGCACGCGGCTGACTGCGCCGTCCACCAGCTCACCCTCGGGAGCGGTGTCAATAAGCTCCTTGGTCATTACGGCATACTTTTTCATCAGCCGTTCGGCACGCGTGTCCTTTCCCTGCCGACGACCAAGCCGCATCGCCACTAACAACAGTAAAGCAATCACGACGAGAATAATCAGTTCCTTCCAATCCATCACGTACTCTCCTTATTCAATGATACGGCGATAGATATCGCCCTTTTTGAGCCCTGTTTCAGCGGCGGCGGTCTTCGCCGCCTCGGACGCAGACATCCCTTGTGCAAGATAATCCCGTGCCAAAGCCGCCGCTTCTTCCACCGTCATCGATGGCTGCTCGGTGGGGGCGGCGCCCTCCACCACCAGCACAAATTCACCACGCGGTGTTTGTTGGGTATAAAGAGAAATCGCCTCGCTCAGGGTGGTGCGCACCACCTCTTCGTGTATCTTGGTCAGCTCGCGCACCAGCGCCACACGGCGCTCGCCCAATGCCGCCAGCAAGTCTTCCAGCGTGGAGAGCAGTTTGTGCGGTGCTTCATAAAACACCATGGTGCGCGGCTCACATCGCAGGCTGTCCAAATGCTCGCGGCGAGAACGCTTGTTCATACTGAGAAAGCCCTCAAACGCAAACCGTCCCGTCGGCAATCCTGCCACCGCCAGCGCGGTTGCCATCGCGGTGGGCCCGGGGACCACCCCGACGGGAATGCCCCGTGCGTGGCACTGGTCCACCAGTTCTTCTCCCGGGTCGGAAATGGCAGGCATTCCGGCATCTGTGACCAGCACCCCGTTCTCCCCTGCCAGCAACCGCGCGCAGATCGCCTCGCCGCGCTCGCGCTTATTATGCTCAAAATAGCTCACCAACGGCTTGGAGATGCCGAAGTGGTTGAGCAGTTTGAGCGTTACGCGCGTATCCTCGGCGGCGATAAAATCGCACGTACGCAGTGCCTCCTGTGCACGGGGCGAAAAATCCGACAGATTGCCGATGGGGGTGCCCACCAGCGTTAGTCGGCCAATCGTCTTACCTTCCATTCTCGTTCCTCATTCTCCGTAAATTCTTCGATATTCGTCGGACGGGGTACCGTCGGCGTTGTTCAGCACCAAGGGTGCCTCCCACGTCAGTCCTGCCTTGCCGCCCTTGCGCGCTTCCATCAAAAACAGCCATGGGGGGGTATCCGACGTCTGCTGTACGGGGCGCAGGCGCGTGGGTTCCAGTCCGTTCGCGGTCAGTGCCGCCATCACCGCCGCCAAGCGTTCGGGGCGATGACACAGACAGAATTTACCGCCAAACTGCAACAGCCATGCCGCGGCACGGCATACGTTGTGCAGCGTATCGGGCTGCTCGTGACGGGCGCGGCGCACAGATGCATCCTCGTTCACTCCGCCGCTGTCGGGCGGAAAATACGGGGGATTGCACACCACGCGGCGAAAACTCCCTGCCGCCGCAATGGTGGCAGGCGTGTCCCAATCCGCCACCGCAAAAGTGGGAGTCGGTGCGCCGACAAAGGCCTTGGCTCCGCGCGTGGCGAGCGCCACGGCGGCAGGGTCGATATCCACCCCGTGGACCGCGGCGGCAATCCCCTCGGCGCACAGGCGCAAGGCGATCGCCCCACAGCCCGTGCCGAGCTCACACACCGCTTCGGCGCGTGTGGGCGAGGCAAAGTCCGCGAGCAGGATAGCATCCGTGCCGAACCGATGTACGGCGGACACCGCCGCCATCGTATCGCCCTTGACTGCCAGCCAAGTGACCTCCG
>JAZOCH010000101.1:0-3691 GCA_045596425.1 Acutalibacteraceae bacterium
TGGTCTTACCCGTTCCGCGGCAACCCGTAAACAGGTAGGCGTGGGACAGGCGGTTGTTTTTTATTTCGTTTTTGAGCGCGGTGGTGATCAGCTCCTGTCCGCACACGTCCGTAAAGGTCTGCGGTCGCCATTTGCGATATAATGCTTGGTACATTCACCCAACTCCTCGCGAAAAAATCACCGTACGGTCTCGGGCATACGAACGGACGGATTACCTGCGGCACACGGACACAACCGCTTAATGCTGCTCGGTTCCCCGCCTGACATGGTTCACGGCGCACCGTCGCACAGGACCCGTCCGCCCGTATGCCCCAAAGCGTACGGTTACTTATCTATTATAACGCATCTCGTCACAGAAATCAACCGCTATTTTCGGCGGAATAACGGGATTTTTACCGACATATAGTATAAGAGAAAGGAAGTGAGGTCGGTGAACACACGTTATACCGCCGTTTGGCGGCGGCTGGCGGTCCTCGGAAGGCTGTGTGCGGCGGTGGCGGCAGTATTGGCGGTCGCCGCCCTGCCCGTGGATTGGATGCGGCTCGGACAAGGGGCGGCGGTGCTTGCCGCAGGCTTACAGCAGCCGTACAACGCCGCGCAGGTGCTGGGCGAACGGTTGTCGTTTGACGACACCACACAAACCGACACCGAAACCGTGCCGCCGTCCGCCGCACCGAGCGACAAGGACCACACCGCGCCGACACCCGAGCAAAGCATCTCTGTTCCCGTGATTGCCGCCCCCAAAGAGGACGGCAGCGGCGGCAAGGTGTTCACGCGCAAGCTGGACACGGGGGATACCCGTACCCACGGCATCGCCGTACGCAACAGCAGCGGCAAGGCGGTGAATATTGCCGCCGCGCTGACCGCCAAACTCACACCGCATTTTGCCGACACCGATAAGCCGCAGGTGCTGATTGTACACACCCACACCACCGAGGCGTATATGCCCTACGATACGGGGTATTACAACGCCGCCGACCGTGCGCGTACCGCGGATACCGCGCGCAACGTGTGCGCGGTGGGGGATGCGCTGGTGCAAACGCTCGCCGAAAACGGCATCGTCGCCCTGCACGATAAAACCATTCACGATTCGCCCTATTCGGGCGCATACAACCGCTCTGCCAAGACAGTGGAGAGCTATCTTGCACGCTATCCGTCCATTCAGGTGGTGCTCGACCTGCACCGCGACGCGTTGATGGAGGGGGAAACAGGGCTGGT
Organism: Acutalibacteraceae bacterium; assembly: GCA_045596425.1. Classification (GTDB taxonomy): domain Bacteria; phylum Bacillota; class Clostridia; order Oscillospirales; family Acutalibacteraceae; genus UBA5905. The sequence continues at coordinate 1,219 of JAZOCH010000101.1, forward strand.
CAAGCCCACCGTCACGATAAACGGCAAAAAAGCCGCGCAAACGATGATTATTGCCGGCGTGCTGTCCACGAGCGCACTGCCCAATCCCCACGCCGAGCAAAATCTCGCACTGGCGGCACAATGGCAAAAATTGCTCACCGACCAATACGACGGGCTGATGCGCCCGTTGTCCACCGTCGGCAGTCGCTACAACCAGCACCTGCACGCAGGGTGCCTGCTTGTCGAAGTGGGCAGTGAGGGCAACACCCTCGCGGAAGCGGTATATTCCGCACAGCTTTTGGGTAAAACATTGGCAGAACTGCTGAAATAAGGAGTGTTTTCCGTGTCCGCTCTTCGCCGTCTGCCGTGGCGCACGTTTTTTGCCGCGTTTATACTGTCGCTGTGCGTGTTGGGGCTGGTGCTGGCGTTTTTCGTCATTGAGTGCAACATCCAACAGACCACCTACGGGCAGGTAGACCTCGGCGTGCGCTACACCCTCGATAACGGCGCACCTGCCGTCACCCTGCACGATAAGCCGCTTACCCTGCCTGCCGCCGAACAGACGGCGCAGGTGACGGCACCGCCGCCTTGGCGGTTGCTCGCCGCGCTGTGGCGGTGGGAGACAAAAGCGGCACAATGGGTGTGGGAAACGTTTTTGCCTGAATTTTCTCGTTGATGATTTTCTTAATACTACCGCAAATGAATAAAAGCCCTCCTTGTGTAAAGGAGGGTGGCAGCCGCAGGCTGACGGGAGGATTGTTTTGCAACGACAATCCCTCAGTCAAAACCGTTGGTTTTGACAGCTCCCTTTACACAAGGGAGCCATTGCTGCGGCAGGACTTGGTATAGATGAACCCCCTTAACCACCGGCAGAACCGGTGGTGGTCATATCACAAAGCAAATAAACGAGCCTTCGGTTATTCAGACGGCTCGTTTGTTTGTAGCAGCGCATCCACCGACAACGAAAACAACTGCGCAATTCGGCAAACACATTCCAGCGACGGCTCCGCGACATTGCACTCATACTTGGTGTACGTAGTGCGGTGCAGATGCAACGCATCTGCCACCTGCTGTTGTGTCAGTCCCAACGATTTTCGCAAAACAATCAATCTTTCTCCAAATCCGTTCATATTACACCTCTTTTGTCCTGCCAGTAAGACAACGTTTTCTCGTTCCTATTATACACTGGATTTGTCCTAAATCAAGACAAAATGGTGATTGTATGAAAAGAATTATTGACACGGAAAAAGTGAACATTATCGGCAAGCGTATTAAAGAAGCCAGAACTACGGCAAAAATGAGCCAACGAGCCCTTTCGGAAAAGTTAGAACTGTTGGCAGTATACACCTGCCGCGGATCCATCTCCCGTATCGAAAACGGGCAACGTGCCGTTACCGACATTGAGATTGATGCCATTTCTAAGGTGCTGAACGTTTCGTTGGATTATTTATTTGGCAGAGAGTGAGTGCGCACACCAAGGGGACGTCGTAAACGCCGTCCCCTACAAGCCTTATTTGTGGTTTGTGTAAACCCCCACTGGACAAGTGGGGGTTTTGTTATTATAATAGGAATATATTCTCCACGAAAAGGAGCGTTTTGCATGCCCACCACCATTGCCGCTATTTCCACCCCTGCTGCCCCTGCCGGCATCGGGGTTATTCGTCTGTCGGGCGACGATGCCATCGCCATCGCCTGCCGCGTGTTCCGCGCGGCGGACCCTGCGCGCGCACTCGATAAGCTCGACGGCTACACCGCCGCCTACGGACACGTGTTTGATGCGGACGGCGACATTGACGATTGCGTGGCGTTGGTATTCCGCGCACCGCATAGCTACACGGGCGAGGACACCGTGGAGCTGTCCTGTCACGGCGGTCTGTATCTGTTACAGCGCACCCTGCGCGCCTGCTTTTCCGCCGGCGCTCGACCGGCCGCCGCCGGCGAGTTTACACGCCGCGCCTTTGTCAGGGGGAAGATGGACTTGACGCAAGCGGAGAGCGTGATGGAGCTTATCTCCGCCGACGGGCGGCTGGCGGCGCGCACCGCGCTCGCCGCCCGTGAAGGCACGACCTACCGCCGCTTGCAAGAGGTCAAAGAAAACCTGTTGGCGGTGGCGGCGCAATTCGGCGCGTTCGTGGACTATCCCGACGAGGACATTCCCGAATTGCACACCGACACGCTCGCTGACACCATCGCCGAGGCAAAACGCGCCGTTACGGCACTGCTGGACACCTTTGATGCAGGGCGTGTTCTGCGACAGGGCATCGACACGGTTATCGTGGGCAGCCCGAACGTCGGCAAATCCACCCTGATGAACTGTCTGGCCGGATGCGAGCGCAGCATCGTCACCGAGCTGGCAGGCACCACGCGCGACGTGGTGGAGGAAACCGTCAAGCTGGGTGAGGTCACCCTGCGTCTCGCGGATACCGCCGGCATCCGCGACACCGACGACCGCGTGGAAACCGTCGGCGTGTCGCTGGCGCGCCGCCGACTGGCA
>JAZOCH010000102.1:0-3058 GCA_045596425.1 Acutalibacteraceae bacterium
TGCCAATTGGCATCGGACTTTTTTGTTATAATCCTAACAATTCGCGGCGCTTTTGTTCAAACTCCGCCGGTGTCATATAGCCGGCATCCATCATCGAAGTCGGAGGCCAAGCGGTCTTAGGAAGACAACCACTGGATTCAACTCCTTGGCTCACAGAACGACATGGCTACGATCCGACTTTGCCAATTGGCATCGGACTTTTTTGTTATAATCCTAACAATTCGCGGCGCTTTTGTTCAAACTCCGCCGGCGTCATATAGCCGGCATCCATCATCGCCTTGTACTCGTTAAGCTTTTCGATCTTATCCGAGGTAGACGGCGCAACGGGGGTAGCAGACGGCGTAGACGTTGCAGGCGGTGTCGGGGCGGTCGTGCTGACTCGGCGCACGGTCGGCTGGGTGAAAAAGCCCGAGTTATTAACAATGTCATCCAGCGTCGGCGCGTTTTGCGCTTTGGCTGCCGCTTCCTGCGCATCCAGCTTCTTGTTGATGCTTATCCACTTAAAACCTGCGTAAATCGCCAGTGCGCCGAGAGCCAGCGCGAAGACACCCATAAACTTCGCCACGCCCTCCGTGCCCTTAGACAAGGCGAGCAGTTCATCGTAAGAACTGCACTTGTATCGGAAAACGTTTCTCAAAGAAACCGCATTCTGCGGAATAGCGCCGCTTTGCTTATACTTGGCTACACCCTCGCCGAAATACTTGGCTCGTTCAACAGCATTATCCGAGACATCCTCTCGAAGTTCAAAATATCCCTTGATTACACAATCACCAACGCGTGCATTGTCATCCTCGATATAATTCTTTGTAGACGTCCAATAATCCTCCGACGAATTCATCGACAGGCTGGCAAGCACGATGTTTCCGCGCATATCTTCATAGGATACGATCAAATAATTGACGTTGCTGTCCTCCAAAAAGGCATACCGATCGACCACCGTCAATTCCTCGATCCAGTAGACGTTGTCCTTTTCCATCGACAGATAAGAAATATCCTCGGCATTTTGGGTTTCTACGTCAACACCCACTCTGCCCGACATCAGCAAAACGATCAAGCCAAAGCCGATAAACCCAATACCGGAAAGAAACGCGCCGATAATGTTCCTTTTTCTTCTGCGCACAAGCTTTTTCATAATATCCTCTGTCCTTCCTCTTATCGCGCCTTGGTTGCGATCTCGGTGAGTGCCTTGCCGAGGAAAGCTTCCAGCGTCATGGTGCCGAGGTCGCCATCTTTACGATGACGGACGGACACGACACCCTGCTCGGCTTCCTTGTCACCGATGACCAGCATATACGGCACCTTGTCGATCTGTGCCTCGCGAATCTTATACCCCATCTTCTCGTTACGGGTGTCCAGCTCCGCGCGCAGACCTGCCGCTTTAAGCTGTTCGGTAATCTCCCCTGCCTTATCCAGCAAACGCTCAGAAATCGGCAGCACGCGCACCTGCTCGGGTGCCAGCCACAACGGGAACGCACCGGCGTATTTCTCAATCAAATAGGCCAGCGTACGCTCGTAGCAGCCGAGCGACGTGCGGTGGATGATGTATGGGCGCTTCTTCTGTCCGTCGGCATCGGTATATTCCATACCAAACTTCTCGGCAAGCAGCATATCGATCTGGATGGTGACGATGGTATCCTCTTTGCCAAACACGTTCTTATACTGAATGTCCAGCTTAGGACCGTAGAACGCCGCCTCGTCGATGCCGACCGTGTATTCCACGCCGAGATTATCCAGAATCTTGCCCATCACCGCCTGCGCCTCGTTCCACTGCTCGGCGGTACCCTCATACTTATTCTTGGGGTTTTCGGGGTCCCACTGCGAGAAGCGGAAGGTGCAATCCTCCAACATACCCACGGTATCCAGCACGTATTTCGCGAGTTCCAGACAGCCGCGGAACTCCTCCTCCAACTGGTCGGGGCGAAGCACCAAGTGACCCTCGGAGATGGTGAACTGGCGCACGCGAATAAGCCCGTGCATCTCGCCCGACTCCTCGTTGCGGAACAGGGTCGAGGTCTCGCCCAAACGCATCGGCAGGTCACGGTAAGACCGCGCGCGGTTGAGATACACCTGATACTGGAACGGACAGGTCATCGGGCGCAGAGCAAAGCATTCCTTGGTCTCATCGTCGGCATCGCCGAGGATGAACATACCGTCGCGGTAGTGATCCCAGTGTCCCGAAATGCGGTACAAATCGCGTTTCGCCATCAGCGGTGTCTTGGTCAGCAGATAGCCGCGCTTCTGCTCCTCATCCTCGATCCAGCGCTGTAACAGCTGGATGATGCGCGCACCCTTGGGCATCAGAATCGGCAGACCCTGACCGATGCAATCCACCGTGGTGAACAGCTCCATCTCGCGGCCAAGCTTATTGTGGTCGCGCTTTTTGGCTTCTTCCAGACGGGTGAGGTGCTCTTCGAGTAAGCTCGCCTTGGGAAAAGAAATACCGTAGATACGGGTGAGCATCTTGTTCTTGGAGTCGCCGCGCCAGTAGGCACCCGTTGCCGACAACAGCTTGAACGCCTTGATGCGGCCAATCTCCGGCAAGTGAGGACCGGCACACAGGTCGGTAAACTCGCCCTGCGTGTAGAAGGAAATCTCCGCATCGGCCGGCAGGTCGTTGATAAGCTCTACCTTATACGGTTCATCCTGCATACGTACGAGCGCCTCGTCGCGCGGCAGAGTAAAGCGCGTGATTTCGGGATTTTCCTTAACAATCGCCTTCATCTCCGCCTCGATAGCGGTCAGCACGTCGGGCGTGATGCTCATCGGCGCGTCAAAATCGTAGTAAAAACCCTCGTCAATGGACGGACCGATGGTGAGCTTCACCTCGGGGTACAAGCGCTTGACCGCCTGCGCCATCACGTGCGAGGTGGTGTGCCAATAGGTCTTCTGTCCGTCGTGGTCGTCAAAGGTGAGGAACTCCACCTCGGCGTCGGCGGTCAGCTCCGCGCGCAGGTCGGTGACGACCCCGTTCACCTTGGCCGCGCAGGTGTTGCGATACAGACCCATCGAGATGTCGCGGCACAACGCATCCAGCGTTGTGCCCTCGGCAACCTCGCGG
>JAZOCH010000103.1:0-3019 GCA_045596425.1 Acutalibacteraceae bacterium
TAGGAAGACAACCACTGGATCCAACTCCTTGGCTCACAGAACGACATGGCTACGATCCGACTTGTTGCTTGTAGGGGGCGACGTCCTCGACGCCCCGTGCCGTCGCTTACGGTTTCATCTCAATTTCTAACGAAAATTCGCACGGTAGGGAATCTGCCGTTTTTTTATAGGTGATCCTCTTAATAAGCAACCGCCAAAAAGCGTTTCGCCCTGCCGCATCCGCACGGGTGTAGGCGGTGACGGTGGCGATGGCGATGGGGTTTGGCTTTGGGCAGGTTGGCGGTGGCGGCAGGGCGGCGCTTTGCGCCGTCAGCGTTGTTCGCCGCTGGGCGAATTCCTCCGCTGTGTACACGCCTTGCTCCAACAGCGGATACAGCCGCGCAAGCTGTTCTTGTATCTGTCGCCGCCGCACGGCGAGAGGGTCGCTCGGTGGCGGCGCTTTCGGCGGTTGGATGGTGGACGGTAACAACGGAAAAACTGCACGCATAACGGCTTGCTCAACGGCATCCAGCCGCGCGGCAACGTTGCACCCCTTGTGTGGACAAGCAAGGCTTTCCTGTCGTCTGGTACGGGAGGCAGGCAGGCGTTGCATCGGCGCGCCGCAAAAGCCGCAAAACACCAGCCCTGCCAAAGGGTTTCGCCGGGTATGCTTGGCAGACGGCGGATGCGCGCGTGCTTGACGAATCGCTGCTGCCGCGGCAAAATCCTGTTCGCTGACCAAGGGTGGATGCAGTCCCGCCGCGTTGATGGTGCCGTTTATCCCTTGGCGTTGCACCCGTGCGCAATACACGGGGTTTTTGAGAATATCCAGCACCGCCGTACGCCCAAAGGTGGCTGCACGGCGCGGCAAAAACCCCATCGCGTGCAGACGCTCGGCAATCTGCTGGCACCCAAGCCCCTCGCGGATGTACCAATGAAATATCCGCCGCACCGCTTCCGCTTCCTCGGCAACGGGAGAGAGCGACGGGTGCCCGTTTATCTCGGCGCGCCGATAGCCGTACGGCGGCACGGATAAAAACCCTCCCTCCTCGGCGGTGCGCATTACGCCGCGTTGCAGACGTCGCTTAATGAGTTTCAGTTCCTGCCGCGCCATAAAGCTTTCAAATTCCGAATAGGTTTCATCGAGGTCGTTGGATAGGTCGTACACCTTGCGCGGCGTGACGATGCGCACACCTGCCGCTTTGAGCGTATCTAAAATATATCCCTGTTCCGCCATGGAGCCGCGTCCCAGTCGGTCAATGTCCATACACAACACACAACCGAATTCGCCGCCCTCGCAGTCGGATAGCAACCGTTGCATCTGCGCACGTGCGCTCAGCCGCTCACCCGATACCACCTCGCGGTAAACCATGGTGATTTCCAGCCCTTGCGCCACCGCCAACTCCCGTAAACTGTCCTCGTGCCGCTGTAAAGTGGTCTCCACCGTTTCGTGCGTATCATCTGCGCGGCTTTTGCGCAGGTACATCGCCGTTTTCATTGCATCACCTCAATCATTTATATGCTTTATGATAGAATTTTACCCAAACCTCTTGACACGGAACAAATGTTCGTTTACAATAGAATTGTACACAAAAAACAGCAGCTGCGTGGGGTGAACGCGGCTGCTGTTTCATATAGTGTACAGAGGTGAGTAGGGTGAAAAGTACACAAGAGACCCAACAGCAACACAACAGGAAAGGAAAAGGAGAGCCGTCGGTGCGAATAATCGCGCCGACGGCTCTTGACACCGCGCAGCTGCATACTGCTTTGTGTCGCTGGTGGGAGGACAGAAAGGAGTTATGGGATGATCAAGCTAAATGACTGGATTGCATCGATTCCTCCCGAGGATAAGACCATTGCCTATGTCGGCGAAAACGAAACGGTCACGCGGCATTTTTTTCTGACGGATGCAGAATATCGATATCACACGTTTTATCTCGATATGGCGTTTGATTTGTCAACGGTGACACAAACGGCGCCGCCGCGGGAAATCCAGACCACCCAGCAATCCACGACAGAAACCATTACCGCCGAGGGCGCTAACGTGAAGGCGACCGCTAATATTAATAAGGAAAGCTACACGCAGGAAACGGTCACGGTGAATTGTCAAGCCAAGACGGATATAGCGCCGCTGGCAAAAATAATCCACAAAGACGGCATCGAACTGGTGTGGACGATTGTCAGCCAGCAAACGCAGTTGCCGGGGGTGTTGCGCGCCAATTTGCGCGCCGTCGGCCCCAACGGGCAGATTAAAAAATCCGCGATGATGCTGTTTACCATCGCCCCCTCGGTGGGTGCTTCGCCGGCATCGCCGATTTCGCTGTCGGAGCACGAGCAGATGGAACGGGCGATGGTGCAGGCGTTTGAGCATGCCGCGCAGAACAAAATGGATGAGATGATAGCGGATGCCAAGGAATGGGCGGACAACGTCAACGGTGTGTACATCGGCAGCGGCGATATGCCCGTCGGGGCGGTCGTCCAGATCGACCCCACGGGCGAGGCGATCACCGCGAAGGATTGGATTCGCACGGAGGGACAAGCTCTGTTGGATATGGTGTACCCTGTCGGCAGTATCTATCTGTCGGTCAATGCCACTGACCCGAGTGCGCTGTTCGGCGGCACGTGGCAGCGGCTCAAAGACCGCTTCCTGCTCGGTGCCGGTGACAGCTACGCGGCAGGTGCCACCGGCGGCGAGGCATCGCATAAGCTGACCGTCGCAGAAATGCCAAACCACGACCATGCGATTAACCCAATCATTAAAACGTCCAGCGGCGAAGAAACGACTACTACGGGTTATACGGTCGTTCATACCGGTGATAACCTGGTGGCACCGGGTCAAACAATCAACGTGTCACCGGTTTACGGTGGACAAACCGCGGCTGTCGGCAACAATTATGCACACAACAATATGCCGCCGTATTTAGCGGTGTATATGTGGAAGCGCACGGCGTGAAAGGAGTGATAGAATGGCTTTGTTAAGAGTTCGTAAGCCCGATGGCGACATCGTAGAGATCGCCTCTCTGCCGGGCGCCAAGGGTGA
>JAZOCH010000104.1:0-2578 GCA_045596425.1 Acutalibacteraceae bacterium
GACCGCTTGGCCTCCGACTTACCCCACGCAGCATCGCCTCAAAGATAACGTGCAGGGCTTCTGCCATATTCTGCTCCTTTTGGGATGCTTCCTTGCCACGTGCGCGAATATCGTCCATCAGCTCCTTGTCACGCTCGATGCCTGCCTGTACGGGAGCGGCATCAAAGTCTTCACCGCGACCGGTGAAATACGCCGCATAATAGGCGGACGGATGATGCACCTTATACCACGCCACGCGCAAGGCGGCGATAACGTACGCCGCAGCGTGCGCCTTCGGGAACATATACTTGATCTTCATACACGAGTCGATGTACCACTCGGGAACATTGTGCTCGCGCATCGCGGTCAAATGCTCCTCGGTGAGCAATTTCGTCGCTTTACCCTTACGCACGATTTCCATGATCTTAAACGCCATCTTGGGCGGTAAGCCCTTGTGCATCAGCTCAACCATAATACTGTCACGGGTACCGATAACCGAGCCGATGTCGCAGGTGCCTGCACGAATGAGGTCCTGCGCGTTGCCCAGCCACACGTCGGTACCATGGGACAGTCCCGAAATCTGCAACAAGTGAGCAAAGCAGGTGGGCTTACAATCCAGCAGCATCTGCCGCGTAAAGCCCGTGCCCATTTCCGGAATGGACAGCGTGCCCGTTTCGCAGCCGAGCTGTTCCACCGTTAGTCCCAACGCCTCAGGCGAGGTGAACAGGCTGTACACTGCCGGATCGGACATATCCACATCCATCACGGGAATGCCCGTATATTCCTCCAAATACTTGTATATCGTCGGAATAACGTGACCGAGGTTATCCAGTTTGAGAATGGTATCGTGAATGGAATGGAAATCAAAATGCGTGGTGATGTTATCCGAATCCGTCTTATCGGCAGGATGCTGAACGGGACAGAAGTCCTCAATCTCATAGTCGTTCGGCACGACGACCATACCGCCGGGGTGCTGTCCCGTGGTGCGCTTGACGCCCGTACACCCCTGTGTCAGACGGTCCAGCTCTGCCGGCGGCAGAATCAACTCCCGTTCCTCCGCGTACTTACGCACATAGCCGTAGGCGGTCTTATCCGCCAACGTGCCGATGGTACCTGCCTTAAACACGTGGTCAAGACCGAACAGTGTTTCGGTATAGCGGTGAGCGCGGTTCTGGTATTCGCTGGCAAAGTTCAAGTCAATATCGGGGGACTTATCGCCATCAAAGCCGAGGAAGGTTTCAAACGGAATCTCGTGACCGTCACGCCCCAGCTTTTGACCGCATTTCGGGCAAAGCTTTTCGGGCAGATCGAAGCCCGAACCGACCTCGCCTTTGGTGAAAAATTCGGAATGTTTGCATTCAGGGTTACGGCAGATATAGTGCGGCGCCATCGGATTGACCTCCGAGATGCCTGCCATATGCGCCACAAACGAGGAACCGACCGAACCACGCGAACCGACCAAATAGCCGTTATCCACCGAGTTTTTGACCAGCTTCTGCGCGATCATATACAACACCGCAAAGCCGTGCTTAACGATGGAGGTCAGCTCCTTATCCAAGCGAGCGGATACGATTTCGGGAATCGGGTCGCCGTACACCTCACGCGCTCTGTCCCAGCAAAGCTGTTGCAGTTCCTCGTCCGCGCCGTCAATGTGCGGTGGGAAGGTGCCTTTCGGGATGGGCTGGATACGCTCGCACCAATCGGCAATAAGATTGGGGTTTTCGATAACCACCTCGCGCGCCTTTTCCGCACCGAGATAATCAAACTCCGCCAGCATCTCGTCCGTCGTACGCAGATACAGCGGTGCTTGCTGGTCGGCATCATCAAAGCCGCTGCCTGCCATCAAGATGCGGCGATACTCCTCGTCCTCGGGGTCGAGGAAATGCACGTCGCAGGTGGCACACACGGGCTTACCCAGCTTCTCTCCCAAGCGGATGATGGTGCGATTATGCTCCTGTAATTCTCGCTCGCTCTTGCACCGCGGCGGAATAACCTCACCGCCCTTACCCTTGCTCGGACGCAGCATAAACGCGTTGTTGCCGAGCGGCTGAATTTCGAGGAAATCATAGAACGAGGCAATATCGCACAGCTCTCCCCACGGTTTTCCGTCGAGTATTGCGCCGTAAAGCTCACCAGCTTCACAGGCGCTGCCGAGTATCAAACCCTCCCGATGCTCCATCAGCATCGAGCGCGTAATGCGTGGTTTGCGGAAAAAGCCGTGGAGATTCGACCACGATACCAGCTTATACAGATTTTTCAGACCGACCTGATTGCGCGCAATCATAATCAGATGGTGGTATTTCGCCTTTTTGAAATCCACGCCCGAAATATGGGTGTTGATTTGCGCCACGGTTTGGATATTCATTGTCTGCATATCCTTAATCGCGTGGGCGAAAATATCCGCCAGCACCTTAGCATCATCGCACGCGCGGTGATGGTTAAAGGGCGGCAGTTTGAGAAACTCCGCAACGGTATCCAGCTTATAGTTCTTCTGCCCCGGATACAGCGCACGGCACAGCGGCACGGTATCCACGGCGGTGAACTCATACGGCATCCCCGAGCGGCGTGCCGCGGCACGGATAAAGCCCGTATCAAAATC
>JAZOCH010000105.1:0-8275 GCA_045596425.1 Acutalibacteraceae bacterium
TGCGAGCCCGGCCCCCGGCACCAAAAGCGAAAAGGCACCCCTTTGGGGGTGCCTTTTGGGTTTTCTTGTCGCTGGTCGATTGATGTTCTCGATCGGTCGTATTTTGCCTGCGGCAAAATACCAACGCACACGGCGAACCGCTGTTTAGCGACAGCGAACAAGCCAATCTCGCCGCGGGCGACGGTTCAGAGTCCGGCGATGTGGAAAAGGCACCCCTTTGGGGGTGCCTTTTGCCTTTTCTTGTCGCTGGTCGATTGAGCACGGCGAACCGCCTATCGTTCCACCAAGCCGTATTTGACCTTGATGCGTTCCAGCTTGTTGAGCATCGGCTTGGCGGCAAGCAACAAAAACAGCACTGTTGACGCCGCATGAATGAGATCCATCGGAAGCCCCGTTACGTAATAGGCGAGCAAAACGTTCAGCGTGACGCTTTGCGGTGACACCATCAGCGCAGAGGCGGAATTCATTATTCCGCCGTAAATCAGCAACGCGGCAAGCGCGCCGAACACGGCGAGCGTGGCGCGTGTGTGGCGAAGCCGTCCTTTTTTAAACAGCACACCCGCCAAAAATCCAATGATCCCCATCGCAAACATCTGCCACGGGGTCCACGGACCTTGCGAAAAGAGCATATTTGAGGCGAGCATCGTCACGGCACCCACCAAAAACCCTGTTTCCCCGCCGAGGGCAACCCCTGCAATGATCGTGAGTGCCAACACGGGCTTAAACTGCGGCAGCATAAAGAACACGCTTCTGCCCGCGATACCGATCGCGCACAAAACAGCGATGGTGACGAGCTCTTCCGCCTTCGGCTTCCTGCCCTCAAACACCAGAACAAACGGCAACATACATTCCAACAGCACCGCGATCGCCACCAGGTTATCGTGTCGGTTGTTGAGCAACGCCACTCCTGCCCAAAGCGTCAGCGGAACAAGCAGCAGGATCGCCGCTGTCGCGGCAAGAGTGCGCCCACGCAGTCGCACTTTTTTCGGCGTGTGCGCCGTGAGCGGCGGCTCGCTTTTCCGCCCCAGCGCAAGCAACAGAACGACCAACGCCGCAAACAACGCACCGATAACCGATAGATAGGTTGCCCCCGCGGCGGTGATGCCCGTGGCGGTCACCAGCGCGGACAGGTCGGTGATACTTGTTGCATACGCAAACACGCCGATCGCTGCCAGCCCCGCCACCGCCGCCAACAATTTGCGCCACCATTTAAGCGGGCGCGGCGGTTGGCGGTCGCTTGTCGGTGCGGGTTTCGGCAAAGGTGGGATGTCTTTGGGTGGTGCCACGGTCTTGTTGACCTCACCGCCACAGCAGGCGATGATCTCCTCCACCGTCACCGCTTGCGGTATTAGATGCCGCGCCATGCGATTGGCGGGGGTGGTATAAAAGCTATTTCCCGAAAAGAACGCGCGCGGGGGATCTTGCGCGACGATGCTTCCGTCGAAGAACAATCCGCATCGGTGAGCATATTCCGCACAGAAGGACACGTCGTGGCTCACCATCAGCACGGTCACCCCCTGCGCCGTCAGGGTGCGTATCATATCGGCAAAGGCGACCTTGAACGCGGCATCAAAGCCCTTGGTCGGCTCATCCAGCAATAGGATACGCGGCTCGGTCAACAGCACCTTGGCAAGAGCGGTGCGTTGCTGTTCGCCGCCCGACACGTCATACGGATGGCGGTCGAGGATGTCCGCAAGCCCGCAAAGCGTCACCACGCGTGCGACACGTTGATCCTGCTGTTCTTCCGAGAGCGTGGTGTCGCGCAGTGCCTCGTATAAGTCCTCCCGCACGGTGGGTTTAACGAACAACGTCTGGGGGTTTTGCGGGAGAAGACCGACCTTGCCGATTGCGCGCACCGTACCGCGATAGGCGCGGCGAAGTCCGGTCATCACACGCAGCGCGGTGGTTTTGCCTGCGCCATTACCCCCGAGCAATGCGTAAAATTCGCCCGTGTGTAACGTCAGCGATAAGCCCTTGAGCACGTCGGCGGTGTCTTTTTCATAGCGAAACCACACGTCCTCGCAGTGTAGGGCGACATCGTCGCCGTGGGGGTGTTCCGCCGCCGCGGCTAACGGCAACAATTTCCGCTCCCGTTGTCGGGCAGTCAAAAATTCACTGCCGTCGCGCACAGTGAGCGGGCAGGGGAGCGTCGTTTTCACGCCCGCCCACACACGCATCGCCGCGGGCATCGCCAAAAACAGCCCGCTGTGAGTATCTCGTAGGCGGAGCCCCACCTTGTCGGGGGTATCGTCGCACACGATCTCGCCCTTGTCCATCACCAGCACGCGGTTGGCAAAGGGTAAGACCTCCTCCAAACGATGCTCCGTCAGAATGACGGTGATGCCAAGCTCGCGGTTGATCTTACCGAGTAGTGACAGGAATTCCGATGCGGCGATGGGATCAAGCTGTGCGGTCGGCTCGTCGAGCACCAATACCTTAGGGTTCATCGCCATCACCGAAGCGAGGCTGAGCAGTTGTTTTTGCCCCCCCGACAGCTCGGTCACGTTTTTATAAAACCACGGCTCAATGCCGAAAAAGGCGGCAACCTCCGCCACGCGGCGGCGAATAGTGTCGGGTTCAACCCCCAGACTTTCCGGACCAAAGGCGAGCTCGTGCCACACCTTATCGGTCACCGTCTGGTTTTCGGGGGATTGCAAAACGAAGCCGATCTCCTGTGCTTGTGTGCGCGCGTCGATGTCGGCGAGCGGTTTTTCGCGGTATAAAATCTCGCCCGTGCGAACCCCGTGAGGGGCTAGGCAGGGCTTAAGATGGCGCAGCAGGGTGGATTTCCCGCAACCCGACGCGCCGCAAAGCACCACAAACTCCCCTTGCTCAACCGCGAAGGAGACGGCGTGAAGAGCCGCGTGTTCTTGTTCGGGGTACGTGAAACTTACTTGCTCGAAACGGATGACCGCCATCGCCATTCCTCCTTTGCGTTTATTGCCACAGGGGTGATGCACAGGGCAGCGTACACAACAAAAAACGGTACGGTCGCCCCGTTAAGCGGGGTGTACTGTATGGTCGGGAAATACTGCGATCCGAACACCGCCCGCATCCCGCCCGCGAGCAGTGTCAGCCCGCAAAGGGACAGCCATACGAGCGCGTACACGTCGCGCGAGGTTAATCGGTAAACGGAAAAGGCTGTTCGCCCTTTTAATCCATAGCCGCGGCTTTTCATGCTGTCGGCGGTATCGACGGCGTTTTCCAACGCCCACGTGACCGTCATCGACAACACGTCGACAGCACAGCGGATGCGGCTGCGAAGGTTGCCGCGCGACACGTCCCGTCCGATGCTGCGCTGTGCTTCGGCGACATTCACCATCTGCGCGCGAAACCGCGGAACAAAGCGGAGGGTCATGCTCAGCACCAGTGACAGCGCGGGGATCGTCTTGCCGAACAACGCCATCAACTTGTCCGCTGTCATCACACGGTTAAAAGAGGAAAACCATACCAACATCGTCATCAGCATAACCCCTGCCGACAAGCCGTATAATACGCTCTCCAGCGTCAGCGGGGTCCCGCCGATAAAGTAAAACAGCGCGGTCTCACCTTTGTGATTAATGAGCGCGTTGATGAGCGTGGTGAGCAGCACTGTCGGCAGGCAAAAGGTCAGCCAAAACCGCCCGCTTTTTCTGCCGCTGCCGCTGACTGCGTGCGCCGCCGCGCACACGAGGGCGATGCCCTGCGCCAACGGATGTGTCAGCGCGAGCGAAAAGCCGATAACCAGTGTGAAGTACACGAAATTGATGAGCGGATGATATGCCGCAAAGCTGTCCCGCACGGGTAGCCCTCCTTTTCAGTAAAATAAAAAAACTCTTTCAGTCACAAAGGCTGAAAGAGTACAACGGATCCATCGCAAACAGCATACGACCGTGACCGATCGGTGGAAAAATCCGCCAACAGCCCGTGTCGATACAGCGATAAATCGGTCGCACACTTCTCGCCCAAGTGGTGGTAACCTTGAAACGACACGGCAGGTCTCCTGACTTATGATGCGGCGATTACTCGCCCGAAAGCACTCCTTCTCAGGGTAAGCCCCCAATGGATGCTGTGCTCCCTTCATCGATTACAGTAATGGCGGTTGCTCCGGATTTGCACCGGATTCCCTTTTGCGTCTGACGGGGTTTCCCCCTCGAACCGTATCGCCTTTATCCTATATGATTTTTCTCATTATACCACGATCTGTGCTTTTTGACAATAGCGTGCGCCAAAAGCAGTCCTTTATCATACCGCGAACGATACCCGCAGTATGGTGATCGAGGTGACTGATGAAACGCTACTGTCACTCACCGGCGGCATTGTGCAGGGGATGAGCGGCAGTCCAATTGTTCAGAACGGCAAACTCGTCGGCACCGTCACCCACGTTCTGGTCAACGACCCCACCCGTGGCTACGCCATCTTTGCAGAGAATATGATAGAGACGGCCCAATCCGTGGCGGAAGAACAACAACTCAAAGACGCATCATAATTGAAAGGGCTCCTACCGGGAGTCCTTTTCTATTGCATTTTACGACGTAAAGTGATATAGTATATTTTGCCAAACTAAATTAATATAAGAAATAGTGGTACAAGCCAAGGGTGCATTGTACCTTTTCGCCAATACTATGAATTTGATAAAAATGCAAATTCCATCAGCATAATTGCAGAAATGCTCTTATATTGACTTAGTTTGGTGACTATCGGAGTTTGCGCTTTTTGTGCGGTTACTTCGGTAGCCGCACTTTTTGTTTTTCGGGAGGATGTTACATGAAGATTATCGCTTTGTGGGGAAAAGGCTCTAAAGGGAAAACCGCCACGATTAATTTGTTGATGGGTTTGATAACAAGTGGTTTCACTGATCTGGTATCCTCAAAACATCCCGTTATAATGCCCATCGACCCTCAAAAGGATAACTGCTATATCGTTACATACAAAGGCAGAAAGATAGGTGTTACACCCGTGGGGATACCAAAGAGGCGTTAAAAGAGGATTTTGATTGGTTAAAGCATAATTGCGGTGAAGGCGATTGTGCTCTGTACATCTGCGCTACCCGATGTAAGGGGGAAACCTGTCAACATGTAGAGTGCCAAGCGGCTGCCGGCGATATTTTTTGGGTAGCCAAAACGTCTGTTACACATGAGCAAAAAGGTTGTTTTATCGATTCGAAATTTGTCAAAGCACAACAGAGAACGGCAAACGAGAGCCAGGCGGTATTTATACGGGATTATATAGACGATATGATACAAAGAGGAATTGTTTAACGCGGGTTTTGGTGTGGGAAACATTGGGATTTGAACTATACGGCCAAGGATGGTAATGTCGTTAATGCCGATTATATTCAAATGAAATTGCAAGTGCTTGGTAAAAGTGGGTTTTAATAGGAGGAATGATCTATGAAAAGAGTAATTAAAGTTATTGTTCTTTTATTATTTGTTGCACTACTCGCAACAACTTTTTTATTTGGTTCAACAACCGTGAGCGCAGGAACCACAGCTCAATTTGCGGGTGGCATTGGAACAGAAGATGAACCGTACTTGATCGAAAGTGCGAGTCATCTGGATAATGTGAGAAAATACCCTGACGCAGTATTTAAACTTGTCAATGATGTGGATCTATCTTCTTTTGAACAATGGGAACCCATAGAAGAGTTTAGCGGCGTTTTTGACGGCAATGGATACAGGATTTGTAATTTGTACATTTCAGTGTGGACTATTACGAAGCAACAAGAGAATATAGGTTTGTTTGGGAAATCGAGCGGTGTTGTAAAAAACGTCCTGCTTCAGAACGCAACCGTAGATTGCAGGTACCCTACTGTGTCGTCAGAAGCAGATTTTAATTATGCATATCCTTATATTGCGGGGTTGGTTGGGTTCAACAGTGGTGTTATTTCAAACTGTGGTTTTACGGGAACGGTGGAAGTTCTCTCCTATGTAGAAGAAATCAGTCCTGTTACAGGCGGGGTTTGCGGCATCTCTACGGGAACGGTTATAGATTGCTACAATGAAGGGAACGTCTCCGCCGGCGGATATTCAAATCAGACAGGCGGCGTTTTAGGGGTTAACTCAAGAGGGACGGTTGAAAAGTGTTATAATTTAGGAACCGTGAAAGGAATAGCAACAACTGGCGGGATAACGGGTAGAAACTATGGCGGTGTCGTAAAAAATTGTTATAACGTTGGTGGAATACTTTCTGCGGTCGATACCGGTCTTGGAATGTGTGGCGTGGGAGGAATTGTTGGGGATAATGATTCGGGTTCTAAAGTATATTGGTGCTACAATATTGGTGATATTAACGGACCCGAAATTGTTTGTGGTGGCATAGTAGGTTTTAATACTTACGGAATCAATACGGTTTCCGGATGTTACCACGTCAACACAAAGGGTATAGGAAAAGGTAGTGATACCACGTATGCCTATACTAAAGAACAATTACAAACTGAAGCTGCATACGCTGAATTTGATTTTTCAAATGTATGGATAATTAATGACTACACATCACATTTGTATCCACAGTTAAAGTCGAATTTACACTATAAGGTGGCAGAACTTGAGATTTCCTCTAATGCGGGTAACCTAAACTGCTACGTAGGTTATAAAAAAACCATAGATGGTCTTTTTGTGAAAGTTAAATATGTTAACGGCGCGGAAAGTATCGTAAATGCCGCTTCGTACATGCTTAAGGATTTTGATACAAGTTTATTTGGTGAACAAAGTTATATATTGGAATACGGTGGAAAACAGACGACAGACACTGTAACGATCAATGTCATACCGGAAATTGTCGTAAGTGTCGGCATTGATGTGACTGAGATGAAAACGGACTATGTTGTCGGTCAACCGTTGGATTTATCAAATGGAAAGATGTTGCTTGAATATAACAGTGGAGTGAGTAGCGTCATCGACTTATCTGACACTGACATCTCATATGATGATAGTGCGACAGGAACGGTTGTGGTTACTGCTGTATATGATGGCTGTAAATCTGAGTTTAATATTACAGTTTCGGGAAAGGTTATCCGGTTTGTAGGTGTAGAACGGGAGCCCGATAAGTTACGTTATATTGAAGGACAGCAGATAAATCTATTTGGTGGTTTGTTATACGTGGAGTACGTTTCTTCGGATCATTATAATGAAACACTTTCGTTGCAGGAGGCGACAGTAACCAGTTTTGATAATACTAAAATCGGCAAACAAATGGTTGTTGTTGAATATCATGGTTTTACGGCTGCTTTCCGTGTGGAAGTTTTTGAAAAATCAGTGTCAGGAATAACTTTGATTGATAAGAATTTGAAAAAGACATATCTTGAAGAAAAGGACAACCTTGACGTTTCAGGTGGAAATCAACTTTTTGTAGAATACAATAACGGTACAAACGAATATATTGATTTGCACAGTGATATGATAAGTGGTTTTGACAATACAAAAGTAGGACGTCAAACTTTAACCATAACGTACGGAAAGAAGACCTGCACATATAAAATCAACGTCATTGCTAAAAGTTTAAGTTCTATCCAGCTGACGACTATGCCCGATATACTTTCTTACTTGGAGTGTAAGGGGGGATTAGATGTTGCTGGTGGACAATTAACCTTGTATTACAACAATGACACAATGGAAATCATTGACCTTGCAGATTCAATGGTGACGGGGTTTGATAACTCTATTGTTGGTAGGCAAACATTAACGATAACCTATGATGGGCAAACCTGCACATATGATATTGACATTATCGCAAAAACGCTGACCTCCATTGCGGTCACCACCCAGCCAACCAAACTCACCTATCTCGAAGGAGATGGGTTTGATGAAACCGGTATGGTAGTGACTGCATATTACAACAACGGTACTAGTGAACCGGCAACGGGCTATGCGGTCAGCGGCTACGATTCTACCCCCGGCGCCAAGACGATTACCATCACTTATGGCGGCAAAACGGTCACTTTCACCGTGACGGTTACCGCCAAAACGCTTACCTCCATCGCGGCAACCACCAAGCCGACGAAGCTTTCCTATATTGAAGGAACTGAACTGGATGATAGCGGTATGGTGTTAACCTTGTATTACAACAATGGCACCAGCGATACGATCCGCACCGGTTGGGTCAGTGAATATGATTTCAGCGTTACGGGCACCCGTCAGGTGGAAGTTACTTACGGCGGAAAGACCTGCACCTATTCCGTCACGGTTGTGAAGAAGTCCTTGACTTCTATTACTATCCAAACACCGCCGAATAAACTGGTGTATCTGGAAGGCGATAGTTTTGATACAACCGGACTTTCGCTCATTGCTTATTACGA
>JAZOCH010000106.1:0-4701 GCA_045596425.1 Acutalibacteraceae bacterium
GCGAGATTTTTGGTACAATAATAATAATTATGGACAGAAAGGCGATAGCGTATGGCGCGTGAGCGATATTTGAGGGGCGTCAGTGAGGAAGAATTGCGCCCCGAACCCAAACAAGAGGTAACATTCACACCGCGTTCGTGGTTGGAAAACGTGTGGTATCATCACAAGGTCGGTATTCTTATCGGCGGCCTTGCGCTGATTGCGTGGGTTTTTATCCTTGTGCAGACGTTGACACGCGTACATCCCGATTACAATGCGGTAATGGTGACCGAAACAGCGTTGCTTCCGCAAGAGGTGGATTATCTTGAAGGCGTTCTTGCGGAATACGGGGAGGACCTTAACGGTGACGGCAAGGTGGTCGTACAGATCAATAACCTCTATCTCGGGGGTAAGGTGAACACTAACCAGAACGCCAATGCACAGTCGTTGCAGATGCAGTTGGTAATGGGCGATACACTGTTGTACTTGTATGAGCCGATGTATGCGGAGCGTTTGACGGCGGTCGGCAGCGATAACGCGCATTGTTTCTTGACGGAACTACCGTTGGACACCAACGGTATTAGCGAGGACAAGCTTAGCTGGAATTGGGCGAAGCATCCTCGCCGTGAGCAGGATGTGTTTCTGAAAGAGTTTCCGCAGGATTTGTGCTTTGGCGTGCGGTATGCTAAGCCGGAGGACGAAAAAAGTGCGGAGCAATACGCGCAGGCGGTTGCACTGGTAAAGGCGTTTGCGGCCGATCGCAAGACAGCGCAATAACGGTGCATACGAACCACGATATTAACAAAGGAGAGTATCTCTATGTGCGGATTTTGCGGTTTTACCGGCGAGATAGCCGAACGGGAAACGGTTTTACGGGAAATGACCGAGCGCATCACCCATCGCGGTCCCGACTCGGACGGCTATTATTTGGATGATTGCATAGCGATGGGCTTTCGTCGTTTGAGCATCATTGACCTCGAAGCGGCATCCCAGCCGTTGTATAATGAGGACAAGTCCCTTGTGCTGATGTTCAACGGAGAAATTTATAATTACCGTGAGTTGCGCGAGGAGCTGGTGGCTCTGGGACATACCTTTGCCACGGCAGGGGACGGTGAAACGCTGCTTCATGGCTATGAGCAGTGGGGCGTTGAGCTGATACCGCGTCTGCGCGGTATGTTCGCATTCGCCATTTGGAACACCGCTGAGCAGAGCTTGTTTATTGCACGCGATTATTTCGGCATTAAGCCGATGCATTACGCGTTGTTGTCTGACGGGCGACTGGTGTACGGCTCGGAAATCAAGTCCCTGTTGGCGCATCCGGCGGTGGACAAGGTGTTTAATCCTGCCGCGCTGGACCGCTATCTGTCCTTCCAATATTCCGTGCCCACCGAAACCTTCTTCCAAGGCATCGACTGCTTGCCGCCTGCCCACTATCTTACGTATAAAAACGGTGAGGTGACGGTCACACGCTATTGGGATGCACAGTTTGCGCCCGAGGAGGATATGACGCTGGAACAGGCGGTGGATGCCATTGACGAGGCGTTCACCGACTCGGTTGCCGCCCACCGCATCAGTGACGTGGAGGTTGGTTGCTTCCTGTCAAGCGGCGTGGATTCCAGCTTTGTGGCATCCTATTTCGGCGGACAGAAAGCCTTTACCGTCGGCTTTGATAATGGACAGCATTATAACGAGAGCAATTTCGCCGCTGAGCTGGCGCGTGAGGTCGGCATTGAGCATCACGTGCATTTGATTGGCGAAGAGGAGTACTGGGACAGCCTGCCGCAGGTGCAGTATTACCTCGACCAGCCGCTGGCTGACCCTGCGTGCGTGGCGTTGTACTTCGTGTCCAAGCTCGCCGCCGAGCACGTTAAGGTGGTGCTGTCGGGCGAGGGCGCGGATGAGTTGTTCGGCGGCTACCGCATTTACCACGAGCCGTATTCTCTGCGCGGCTATCAACGCTTGCCGCGTTGGTTGCGCAAGGCGGCGGCCGCGGTGGTATCTGCCGTGCCGTTTGATTTCAAAGGGAAATCCTTCCTCGTTCGCGGCTCTAAGACGTTGGAGGAGCGCTTCATCGGCAACGCCAATATGTTCTCACAGAAGGAGAAAACCCGTCTGCTCAAAGACATTCCGGCAAGCTCGCCGATGGAGTATACCCGTGAGTATTATGCTCGTTGCGAGGGGCAGGACGACGTCACCCGTATGCAGTATTTGGATATCAATCGCTGGATGGTGGGGGATATCCTGCTCAAAGCCGACCGTATGAGTATGGCGCACTCGCTGGAATTGCGTGTACCCTTCTTGGATAAGAAGGTGTTTGAGGTTGCGGCGCGCATTCCCGTCAAGCACCGCATCGGCGGCGGCACGACCAAGTATGCCATGCGCCTTGCCGCGATGCGGCACATCCCCGAATCATCGGCAAGCAAGCCGAAACTCGGCTTCCCCGTGCCGATTCGCGTGTGGCTGCGGCAGGAGGCGTATTATAACCGCGTCAAGGAGGCGTTCCTCTCGGATGCCGCCAAGCAGTATTTCAACACCGACTATCTCGTCGGCGTGTTGGACGAGCATTATCGCGGTAAACGCGATAATTCGCGCAAGATTTGGACGGTGTATATGTTCCTCGTGTGGTACGGCGTGTACTTCGGCGAGGAATAAGGCTTCTATCCTATGCATACATTGCAATAGGAATGTATGTGGAGGGGAGCGCATGTTTGTTCTGTCAATGAAGACCACGCGGCCGCGGATGATAGCAGTGTGTGCGGTGGCGGTGGTGTTACTGGTGACGGTGGTGTCCCTGTCGGGGCGTACCGCCGCCGTGGCGAATACGGCACCGATGGCGGCGGATGATGCTGCCAGACGGCAGTTTTTAACCGAACTCGGCTATGAGGTGGTACCCGAAAAGTGCGAGGTACGGGAAATCCTTATTCCTGCCGAGAGTGACCCTGCCTTTGCGGCGTATAATGCCTTGCAACAAGCGGCAGGCCACGATTTGACCGATTACAGCGGCAAACGGGTGAAATGCTGGACCTATACCGTGGTTAACTATCCCAACGAGGACGCGGTGCTGGCGCACCTGTATATTTATAAGGATAAGATTATAGGCGGAGACATTTCCTCCGTTGCGCAGGGCGGTTTCAGCCACGGGCTTTCACCGCTGTCACGCGATGCGGTGTGAGTGTCCCGTCGGGGGATTGTATGGAACGATTGGATAAGATTCTCTGCTCGCAGGGCATGCTCACGCGCAGTGAGGCAGGGCGGCTGGTGCGTAGCGGACGGGTGACGGTGGACGGAGCGGTTTGCCGTGATCCGTCGAAAAAGCTTGACCCCGAAAAGCAAGCGATCACGGTAGGCGGACGGGCGCTCGGCTATGCCCGTCACGTCTATTTTATGCTCAATAAGCCTGCCGGTATATTGTGCGTGTCGCGCGATCCCAAAGCGCGTACCGTGGTGGATTTGTTGCCCGAGGACGTACGCCGTCGGGGACTGTTCCCTGCCGGACGGCTGGATAAGGACACGCACGGACTGGTGCTGATTACCGATGACGGCGACTTTGCCCACGAATTGTTGAGTCCGCGTCACCACGTACCGAAACGGTATCACGCACGGCTGGACAGACCGTTGAGTGAGCAGGCGGCGCAGGCGTTTCGCGACGGTCCCACGTTGGAGGACGGCACCAAATGTCTGCCTGCCGAGGTAAGGATACTCGCGGAGGGGGAGGAGCCGCTTGTCGAGGTGGTGATCTTTGAAGGCAAGTTTCATCAGATCAAGCGTATGTTTGCGGCGGTGGGATGCCACGTCGTTTGGCTAAAACGCTATGCGATGGGCGGACTGGAATTGGATGAAAATTTGCCCGAGGGAGCGTTCCGATTGCTTAGTGAAGCGGAAAAAGAGTGCATTTTGCCCAAAAAATAATGTGGAATTTTGTCACCCTGTCCGCACCATATAAAAAACGCCTAATCAAGTAGGGAAAAGTTTGTCTATTTTAGGTATGGCTATTTGGCAAAAAGAATGGTATAGTATAAGCGAACAATGAGTCACTGGAAAAAGAGGCTCTATATGGAGGTTTAGAAAATGGCAAGTCTGTCTTTAAAGCACATCTACAAAAAGTACGCCGGCGGTGTTGTTGCCGTGTCCGACTTCAACTTGGAGATCAAGGACAAGGAATTCATCATCATGGTCGGTCCGTCCGGTTGCGGTAAGTCTACCACCCTGCGTATGATCGCCGGTCTGGAAGAGATCTCTTCGGGCGAGCTGTACATCGGCGATCGTCTGGTCAACGACGTCGCCCCCAAGGATCGCGATATCGCGATGGTGTTCCAGAACTATGCTCTGTATCCCCATATGTCCGTGTTTGATAACATGGCGTCTGGTTTGAAGCTGCGCAAGACTCCCAAGGAGGAGATCAAGCGCCGCGTGGAGGAGGCTGCGCGCATCCTCGATATTGCTCACCTGCTGGATCGTAAGCCGAAGGCTTTGTCCGGCGGTCAGCGTCAGCGTGTGGCTTTGGGCCGTGCGATCGTTCGTGAGCCTAAGGTCTTCCTGCTCGACGAGCCGCTCTCCAACTTGGATGCTAAGCTGCGTGCGCAGATGCGTACCGAGCTGTCCAAGCTGCACCAGAAGCTGGGCACCACCTTCATCTACGTTACCCACGACCAGACCGAGGCTATGACCATGGCGGATCGCATCGTCGTTATGAAGGACGGTTTGATCCAGCAGGTCGACACG
>JAZOCH010000107.1:0-4250 GCA_045596425.1 Acutalibacteraceae bacterium
CGGCAACCGCACGGGCAACCTCTTCCTCGTTAAACGCCCACAAATCCTCAATGGATCCGCCGCCGCGCCCGACAATCAGCACATCCGCGGCGCCCAACGCATTAAAGCGTTCAATGGCGCTCGCCACCGATGATGCGGCGCCCTCACCCTGCACCAGCACGGGACAGAACACCACTCTCGCCAACGGAAAACGGCGCCCGAGCACGTTAAAAATATCCCGTACCGCCGCACCCGTCGGGGAGGTAATCACGCCGACACGCATCGGATAAGGCGGCAACTTCTTTTTACGGCTGTCGTCAAACAACCCCTCAGCGGCAAGCTTTTTTTTGAGCTGTTCGAATGCCACCTGCAAGGCACCGACGCCGTCGGGCTGCATCTCTTCAATGTAAATCTGAAACGTGCCGCCTGCCTCATACAGCGACACGCGCGCACGCACGATGACCTTCATCCCGTTTTCGGGTTTAAAGGCCAGTTTGGATGCGTAGCCGCGGAACATCACCGCCTTGACAACGGCTGTTTCATCTTTGAGGGACATATACATATGCCCCGATTGGTAGTGGTGCGTGAAGTTGGAAATTTCACCGCTGATGTATACCTCGGCGAGCTTTTCATCCCGTTCGAGAATGATACGGACATAGCGATTGAGTTGCCCAACGGTTACGACCTTCATCCGCTGTCACCTTCTTTCGAAATAGGCGTGTTTAATCAATCCTCGGCGGCAATACGGCACAGACTCGCTATACCGACGGCATTGTCCGAGGAATAGGCAGGCGGCGCAAACCGTCCGCCGTGAGTATCCGTAAAATGTGCGCGCAGGATGCTGTTGGACATCACGCCGCCGGCATACACCAGCGGCAAATCACCAAACTGTGCGAGCAACGCCGCGGTCATCCCGTCAAGCGCCGCCGCCACACTATCCAAGCAGAACCGCGCCACTTCCTCGGGCGGTTCACCCTTGGCAAGACGGTCACGGCACTGATTCTCCACCCCCGAAAGGTGGCAATCGCATCCGCGTATCGGCACGCGAGGCTTGTACACTCGCTCTGCGCGCAAAGCAAGCTGTTCGAGTGCCGGGCCGGCAGGAAAATCCAGCCCCAGCATCCCACCGACACGGTCAATGAGCTGCCCTGCCTTCAAATCCAGCGAATGGCCCACCACGCGGCAGGAAATCACGCTGTCACGGCTCGGTTCGACATACAACGCATCCGTTGTACCACCCGACACGTGAAACGCCAAAAACGGTCTGTTACGCCATTCGATACAGCCAGCACCGACAAGCGCCGCCATCACGTGTCCCTGCTGGTGGGTGAAAAACCGCACGGGCAATCCCAACGCCGCGCCGAGCTGACGCGCCGCACCGGCGCCGACCAAAAAGCAGGGCATATACGAGCCGTCGGTCTGCTGCGGACGGTCGGATGCGGCAATGCCGCTTATCCCCTGCGTGAGCTGTTCACGCAGGCTCTCCACTATATCGGGCAACTGCCGCGTATGGTGAAACACCGCATCGCTCTGGCGCAGTCCCATCTCCCCCGATTTCACGGGAAGCAGCTTTTTAGCCTGCGTAATCGTTCCGTCGGCGGCGCAGTATGCCGCCGAGGTGGTGTAGTTGCTGGTATCCAGCCCCAGATAACCACTCATACGCTCTCGGGTGTCTCGCGAGAAATACTGCCGAGAATACCGTTAATAAACGACGCATCCTCCTCGCCGCCGTATTTCTTCGCCAATTCCACCGCCTCGTTGATGGATACGCTCACAGGGATGCCATCCTCATACAGCATCTCATACACCGCCAAGCGCATCACCGACAACGCCACGCGCGAAATACGCTCCTTGCTCCACTTAACGGAATACGCGGCGATCTTCTCATCAAGTTCGGCAAGATGCGCCTGCGCACCCGATGCCAACGTCAGCGCAAATGCCGATGCAGGCGTATCGCGCGCCTCGCTCGCCGCCTCTGCCAGCTCCGCTATCGGTCGGTCGTTAAACATCATTTCAAACAGCAAGGCAAACGCCTGCTCACGGGATTCCCGTCTGGTCATAATAAACACTCCTGTATGTTCGCTTTTCGCTTCGTATAAATATACACCCAAAAATAGCAAGAAAGCCCTCCACCACCGCAGAGGGCTTCACTCACTCCATCAGGCTCCCGTTTCTTCGAGAACCATACCTTCCACATGCACGTTGATACGGGTAACAGGCTTGCCGGTCATCGACTGCACCGCCGACTTGACGTTCTGCTGAATCCGGGCAGCCGTCTCCTGAATCTTGGCGCCTTGTTTGAGGGTAACATAAACATCCAGCACGGTTTCGTACTCGTTGTTGGTCACCTTGACCGCCTTGGGCACTACGGGACCGGAAACGATACCGCGCAGATCCGTCGGGCGCTTCGCCATACCGGCAACACCGACGACCTCACTCGCCGCCGTGCTCGCAATCGAGGCGATAACGTCCTCAGATATGATGCAGCTGCCTTCTGCCGGCTTAAACTCATTAACATCCATTGCTAAATCCTCCTTAGGGACAATATATTTATTACTTATGACACTATTATACCACAAACTTTCCATTTAGCAATGGTTTTTGTAAATTTATTCGAAGATTTATGCTTTTGCGGTGGTAATTTGCACCTTATCTGCCGAAACGCTCGCGTGTACCAGCACGATTTCGAGGATTTGCAGGCTTTCCTGCTGCTGTAACTGCTCCGCCTTCACCACCACACTGCACGCATCGCCGTCAATAAACACCACGCTGTCGGCAAAGCCTTTGGCGAGAATCAGATTTTCAATATTGCTCTCCTGCAACACCCTCTGTGCCACCGCGGAAGCTAATTCCTGCGCCTGCTTTTTCTCGTCAGCGGTGGCATCTGCGCGCCCCAGCGTTTCCTGCACCAAGCGCAAGGATTCTTCCCTCGCGGCGATACGGGCGGCACGTGCTTTGTCAAAATAGTTTTCTTGACTGTCAGCAGACGGCTGCTGCTGTTCGGTGCTATCAACAACCCCGTTGACAAAATACGCATCCCCCAAGGCATCATCCTGTGACGAGGTGGGTGTATCCGCTCCGGCGGACAAGGTCGGCTCATTGGTGAAATAATAATTGAGGTACACCGCTACCCCCAGCGCCGCTACCAGCGCCACCAGCGCCCACTGCTTTTTGGCAAAAAACTTTTTCATCATCGTTCCTCCTGTTATGCTACTTTTGTTTGGTTACGTATATGCGACCGGACGAGAGATTCAGCGCCGCACCGATAAGGCTGGTTACCTCACGGCGCACCACCGTATCCCCACCGCCCGTACAAACAACCGCCACGCCTTTGACGGACGGTTGAAGCTCGGTGACAAGCAAACCGACAGGACCGCTGTCCGTTTCCACCAGCAGGATTTTTTCGCTGCCGCTGTCGGTTTGTTGGGCGCTGTTGTAGGTGCGGTCAGCGGCATATACCAGCCGACTGCCGCTTTCGAGCGTGACCATCACGCGGCAATCCCCAACACCGTCTACCTGCTTGACGAGAGCTTCTATGCGCTGTTCCAGCGCTGCCTCCACCTGTGCCACCGAAACCGTCCCATCGGACGGTGACGTCGATTCTGAACGCGCATTACGCGGCGGAAGCCATTCCGACAAAGCAATAAGCGCTATCCCCACCAAACCCAGTACGACGAGCAGACGCCGCTTTTTATCCTTGCTTTGCGAGAAAAACCGCGCAAATCGTGCTTTTATCTGTTCTGTCATCCGCCGGTTTCCTCCCATTCGGCAATCACCACCGCCGTGCCGAGGCGGCGTTCCACGATTTGCCGCACCGCCGCCGCCATATTCAAGGTCTCCTTGTCTATGTATACGGTGATCTGTCCCATATTTATGCCCCCTTCCTGCGTAATATTGATATCGGCAACCACTTTTTTCGCCTCTATGCCATACGATTGCAACGCTTGATTTGCCATCAACAGCAAAGTGTCGTTTACCGTCGCCGCCGTCTGTTGCCGCATCCGCGCTTCCAGCGCTTGCGCGTCCTGCGTTGCCGGCGTCGATATTTCCGGCACCGATACCGTCACGTTCGGCAACGGGGCGAACACCGCCAGCAAAAACACACACGGCAACAGCATCCGTCCCTGCTGACCGAGCGAGGTTTCGGGAAACAGCCGCATCAGCAGAGTGCAAAGCACCGCCGCGGCGCACACCGACAGCGCCCACGCGCGCAGTCCGTCCACCTTACCGCCTCCCCACAAACGCCACCACAAGTCGGAGGCCAAGCGGTC
>JAZOCH010000108.1:0-6630 GCA_045596425.1 Acutalibacteraceae bacterium
TCTTTACAGGTCGATGCGGCCATACAGCGAGGCGCTGTTTTCCAGCTCCGACTCGGTACGGGTCGGCACAGAGCCGCCGTCTGCCATCGGCAGGGGGTTGGAACGGGAAATGAACTCGCGCACGGGGCGCTCGGGCGCTACGATCCCGTGCTCACGGCGAGGCTCACGCTCGCGGCGCTGTCCGCCGCCGTTACCACTGCGACCGCCACGGCCTCTGCCGCCGCGACCACGACCGTTCGAACGACGCTCCTCGTTCTCCTCGCGGTTGCCGTTGTCGTTCGCCAAGCCAATCACCACGCGACGGTTGGGCTCACTGCCCACACTCCACGAGGTCACACCCTCCATTTCCTGCACGGTGGTGTGGATGATGCGGCGCTCATACGGGTTCATCGGCTCCAATGAGCTGCGACGACCGGTGCGCAGGGTTTTGGCTGCCAAGCGCTGTGCCAGTGCCACCAGCGCCTGCCCGCGCTTCTCGCGGTAGTTGCCGATATCCAGCGTCACGCGATAATACGCGTTGTCCACGCGGTTAGCGACCAAGCTCGTCAGATACTGCAACGCATCCAGCGTGTCGCCGCGGCGACCGATGATAAAGCCCAGATGCTCGCCATCCAGCGAGATAACGCAGCCGTTGTTCTCTTCTTTGACGGTGCAGGTGAACTCGGTGACGCCCATCGCGGCGAGTACCTTTTCCAGATACTCCTTGGCAATATCCGCCGCCGAGCCGTTAAGCGTACCCTTCACAACGGCGTTGCTGCCGCCGAATAAGCCCAGCACCTTCTTGCCGGCTTCCTGCACAACCTCAAACGTAATCTTATCCTCCGTGGTGTTCAGCTCCGCCGCGATCAGCGCGCGTGCTTCCTCTACCGTGGCGGCCTCTTTGATAATCTCTCTTGCCATTGTCTTATTCCTCCACTTGCTCTTGCGCCGCGGTCGTATCCTCCACGGGTTGCTCGGTTTGTGCGCTGTCCTTCTTGGACGCAGGCTTTTTCCCTGCCTTTTGGGCGCGCTTTTCGTTTTCTTCCTTTTGCCAAGCCGCCTGCTCCGCCAGTCGCGCGGCTTTCAGGCGCTCCTTGTCCTCCTGCTTTTTGCGGCGGCGCTCGGCGTATTCCGCCTCTGCCTGCGCGCGAATCTTAGCAGGGTTATACATCGTGTTGAGCACCACCGTCTGTACCAATGCGAGCAGGTTGGAGAATATCCAATACACCGCCACGCCTGCCGGCACGCCGAACGAGATGATCAGCGACATCACGGGCATCATATACAGCATCATATTGGGCGAGCAACCGCCGGGTTGTGTCTGCTCGGGCATACTTGCCTTATTGTAGTGCATCGACAGCAAACTGGTGAACAGCGCCGTCAAACCCGACAAGATGGCAATGATCCACAGCCAGTTCGGCTTAATGCCGCTGTACGACGGCTGTTGCAGCAAGGACACGTTAAACACGCTGAACTGGTCGCGTGTCTCTTTGAGCACCGCGACGGTGTCGGCTGCCTGCTGCTCGGTCTTGCCGCCCTTGACCAGCGCGGCGAGAATCTTATCCTCGTACTTGTCCACCTTTTCCATCAGGTTCATCTCACGGTAGTAGGACTTCTCTGAGAAATTGGACGAGTTCTTTTTGTCGTCATCCCACGTGCCGTCCTCCTTCATCGCCTCGACCACCGCGGTGGTGCAGGCATTGACGTCGGCATCCGGCACCTGCTTAATAAACGTCAGCGGCTTATAAATAACCGCGATAACGCTGAACAGCACCAGCATCTGCACGATGGACGGCAGACAACCGCCCGTCATACTGACGCCTTCCTTTTCATACAGAGCCTGCTGTTTCTCCATCAGCTTCTGACGGTCGTTGGCATACTTCTTCTGGATGCGTTCCAGACGGGGTGCCAAACGCGCGCGATCCGCCGCGGATTTCTGCGTTTTGATGTTCAGGGGGAACATCACCAAACGAATGAGCAGCGTGAACAAAAACAGCGCCGCAAAATAGTTGGGTAACAGGGTGTAGATCCACCGCAGAACAAAGCCCAGCGGCTTTGCGAGAAAACTGAAAAGACCCATTTTCTCCATACCTCCAAATCATCGGGAAGCCCGATACAGAATTTTCTTATTTTTTTCGCCGCCACGGGAAGGGGAAACGCTCGGGAACGGGATCGTACCCGCCGCGGCAAAGCGGATTGCAGCGCAGGATGCGCCACAAGGCGAGACCGGTGCCTAATACAACGCCGAAGCGCTCTAACGCTTCAATGGCGTATGCCGAACAGGTGGGCGAGAAGCGGCAAGCCGGCGAAGTTCTCGCGGAGATGTGTTTTTGATAAAAGCGAATGAGCGCGATGACCCAATTTTTCGGATACATCCATTTACGCATCGGTTATCACACCCATCTGCCGCAGGTGGCTCTCGATAACGGGCGCCAGCTGCGTGCTTTTCATCGTGGTGAGGCGGTTGCGTGCGACAAACACGATGTCCCAACCGCCGACCTTGGGATAGCTTGGGCGGAATGCCTCGCGTATCACGCGACGGCAACGACTGCGCTCCACGGCACCGCCCAGCTTCTTTCCCGTGGTGATGCCGACACGCGGCACACCCAGCCGATTTTTACGCACGTAGGTGACAAGGGCAGGATGCACCTGCGAACGGCCGCGGTAATACAACGTGCGGAAATCCTTGTTTTCGCACAGTGAGATCCACGTTGCCACCGTCACCGCCTCCTTGTCCTTTTTTGCTTGTCCGAGGTAAGAAAAAAAGCCACACAACGGTGGCCTTTTTGATCAATAGCTCAGACGCGCTCTGCCTTTCGCTCTTCTGCGAGCCAAAACCTTACGGCCGTTGGCTGTTGCCATTCTCTTACGGAAACCATGTTCCATTTTGCGATGCCGCTTCTTGGGCTGGTAGGTACGAAACATGTATACTCCTCCTTTCGTTACGGGGTAATGCTGTCGCCGAGGATAATCCCACGCATACAGCCTGACAATGACATATTATATACCAACTAAATCCCAAAAGTCAAGGCAAATTTCCGTCTGTTGCGCGTTTTTTTTAATTATTTTTTCGTTCTTGTGGTATATTGCCGATGAAACTACCATATATTGTATTTTTGCCCGTAAAATGGGCAAATAACGGGCGTTTGGTTTATCGATACCCTATACGGGCGAATTTTTTTCAACAAATAGCGTAAAAATCGTTGAAAAAATTCTCGGTTTGTGCTACAATTAGAGTTGTGATTATATCGCCTTTTTTGATGTGCGGAAAATAAAATGACTTTTTGAGGAGTAGCAAAATTTATGGAATCAATCAAACAAATTTGGGCGTCCGTGATGGAGGAAATTCTCAATTCCGAAATCAGCAGTGTCGCCTACGATATTTGGATCAAATGCTTGGAGCCGCACGACATCAAGGACGGCGAAATGGTGCTGTATGTCAACACCGAGTGGCAAAAGAGCACGATTCTCAAAGAATACGGCAGCGTGATTCAAAAGTGCCTGCAAAAGGTGTTGGGTGTGCCGCTGGGATTGCGCATTCTCGCGCGTGATACCACCGAGGATATCGCCCAGATGGACAAGCTGCCCATCGAGGGCAACGGCTTCCCCAATACCGATGAGGAATTCACCTTTGAAAACTTCATTGTCGGCCCGTCCAACAAGTTTGCGCACGCCGCGGCACACGCGGTTGCCATTCAGCCGACCAGTCTGTACAATCCGCTGTTTATCTACGGTGGCTCGGGTCTCGGTAAGACCCACCTGCTGTGCGCCATTTGCAAGGAGATACAGAAAAATAATCCGCGCGCCCGTATTTTGTACATCAAGGGCGAAACGATGATGAACGAGCTGATTGAAGCCATCCACGACGGTACCACGGCGGATTTCCACGCCAAATATCGGCAGGTGGACGTGCTGCTTGTAGACGATATTCAGTTCATCAGCGGTAAAATTTCCACGCAGGAGGAGTTTTTCCACACCTTTGAGACCCTGCACTCGGGCGGTAAGCAGATCGTGCTGACCAGCGACCGTCCGCCGCGTGAGATCGCCACGCTGGAAGAGCGGTTGCGTTCCCGTTTTGAGATGGGATTGCTCGCGGATATTCAGCCGCCGGATCTGGAAACCCGTATCGCCATCATCCGCCGCAAGGCGCAGGCGATGGACTTCTCCTTACAGGACGACGTTGCCGAGTACATAGCCAATCAGCTGCGCAGTAACGTGCGGCAGATTGAGGGTGTAATCAAGCGTATGCGCGCGCAATACCTGCTCGGCGGCGAACAGCCCAACCTCATCGCAGCACAAAACGCTATCCGTGATATTCGCAACGATAATCAGCCCGTACCTATCACGGTAGAGCGTATCATCAACGAAGTGGCGCGTACCATGAGCGTACAGCCCGAGGATATTCGCTCCTCCAAACATTCCGCGCCGATTTCCAAGGCGCGACAGGTCGCGGCGTACGTGGTGCGCAGCATCACCAACCTGCCGATGAAATCCATCGGTGACGAGTTCGGCGGCCGCGACCACTCCACTATTGTTTATGCCATTCAGAAGGTGGAGAGCCAGATGGCCAAGGACACCGTTTATAAAAATATGGTCAACGATATTATTAAAAATATCAGCGAATCGTAAAAGATTTTTTCGGTTATTCCGCCGTCAGCCGCCACGGTTGACGGGGAATAGCCATCCCTTTTATAATATATACCTTATTTATATAGCGTTTTTTCACGCAAATTTTCTTCCACACGTTTCTCACTTTCCACTCACCGTTTTTCACATCGCTGTGAGAACTTTTTATTCTTTCCACTTTTCCATTTTTTATTCACGGAAAATTTCGGATTTTTGTGGATGCTTTTTTGCCCGTTTCATCGGCGTTGTTCCGCTTTTCCACAAAATCACAGCCCCTACTACTACTACTGAAAAATATATATTGATATAGTTATAAAATAGCGATAAAGGTGGTTTTACTATGAACATTCTGTGTGACAAACAACAACTCATTGAGGCGGTCGGAAACGTGCAGCGTGCCGTTGCTTCCAAAGCGGCACTGGCGGCGCTGGAAGGCATCCTTCTGCGTGCGCAGGGCTCGATGCTGTACTTGGCAGGCTTTGATATGGAGCTGGGTATTACGACGACCATTCCGGCAACCGTGTGGGAAGCCGGTGAAATTGTGTTGTCTGCGCGGATGTTCGGGGATATTGTGCGTAAGATGCCCGGGGAGAGTGTCACCATTCTGACGGATGAAAAATACAACACCGTTATTCGCAACGACGTGACGGAGTTTGCCATTATGGGTATGACCTCCGCGGATTATCCCGAAATTCCCAAAATTGAGGACGGCGTCAGCTTCCCGTTATCCCAGCCCGTGCTCAAAAGTATGATTCGGCAGACCATCTTCGCGGTGGCGGCGCCCAACGACCCTCGCCCCATCTATACCGGCACGCGGTTTGAAATCACCAACGACGAATTGCGCCTTATCAGCGTGGACGGCTACCGTCTGGCGATGCGTTGTGAGCCTGTACGCAGTGAAGAGACCGCGGCGTTTGTCGTGCCGGGTAAAACCTTGCAGGAAATTCTTAAACTGCTCAAAGACGAGGACAAGTCCTGCCATTTGGTGGTCGGCCGCCGTCACATTATTTTTGAGATTGACGGGTACGCCGTCATTTCCCGTCTGCTGGACGGTGAATTTATGGCGTACGACCGCATTATCACCCCCGATAACAGCTCCACTATCACGGTCAACACCCGTGCGTTTATGGATGCGGTGGACCGTGTATCGCTGGTTATCAACGACCGTCTGAAATCGCCGCTGGTGTGTGATTTCCGCGATAACAGCATTAATGTTTCCTGCACCACCCCTCTGGGCAGTGCGAACGATTCGCTCGCCGCGCAGATTACGGGGGATGAAGAGGAGATGGGCTTTAACTCCCGTTTTCTGCTGGATGCGCTTAAAAACAGCGAGACCGACGAGGTGCGCATTGAACTTGCCGGCGCATTGAAGCCGATGAAAATCTTACCCAAGGAAGGAAATTCTTTCCTGTTCCTCGTATTACCTGTGAGGTTGAAAAAATGAGTAAACAAACCTTTACGCTGACGAGTGAATATATCCGTCTGGACGATTTACTCAAACTGACGGGCTGTGTGATGACCGGCGGTCAGGCAAAAATGCTGATTCAAGGCGGCGAGGTCGCTGTAGACGGCGAGGTGTGCCTCATGCGCGGAAAAAAACTGCGCGGCGGCGAAGTCGTGACCGTGCCTGCCGACGGCGAGGAGATTACGGTTGTTTGTCCGTAAGCTGACCTTCGACGGGTTTCGCAACCTGCACCCCGGCCAATGGGAGCCGTGTGAGGGTGTTAATATTCTCGCAGGGGATAACGCGCAGGGAAAAACGAACCTGCTGGAAGGCTGTTGGCTGTTTACGGGTGCGCGCAGCTTCCGCGGAGCTAAGGACCGCGAGATGGTGGCGTTTGATCAGGAAAAAGCGGTGTTGTCGCTGGATTTTTACGCAAACGGCAGAGAGCAGAACGCCACCGTCACCATCGAACAGCGCCGCAGTGTGACCTTAAACGGGGTAAAATTTCCCAGCGCGGCGCGTTTGGCAGGGCATTTTTGCGGTATTGTGTTTTCTCCGACACATCTGTCGCTGATCAAGGA
>JAZOCH010000109.1:0-6071 GCA_045596425.1 Acutalibacteraceae bacterium
CGAGGGTGACCCAC
The DNA here is from genome assembly GCA_045596425.1 of Acutalibacteraceae bacterium. Classification (GTDB taxonomy): domain Bacteria; phylum Bacillota; class Clostridia; order Oscillospirales; family Acutalibacteraceae; genus UBA5905. Next base: position 15 of record JAZOCH010000109.1, read on the forward strand.
CGCGCGGCCGCCTGCTCGCCCTGCGTCATACGGAATAACCGAAAGCCTGCCCCGACAAGGGGCAGGCTTTTCACTTCGTGTGGGATTAATGGAAACATAGTAGGGGACGATGCCCTCATCGTCCCGCCGGGTTGGCGATAACCTCAACGGGCGGATGTGGGCATCCGCCCCTACGATCCTATTTGGATTTTCGCAAACCTTCGGTGTAGGGGACGGGTTTCCCGTCCCGTTAAAAATCGCTACTTTTCCCTTTCCGCAAAATCCCCCTTGCGGAAAATCATTTTTCGGTGTATACTAAAAAGATACCAATTTTACAAAAAGGAGGTGGCGGAATGCCGCTGTATTCGCTCAAAAAAATCGGGGCACTCGCATCCACGCGGCAGGCGTATTTGCGCGGTGTCGGTGGGTACAACGCGGATTGGGTGCGCAATTATTCCGCCGTCACCAACGCGTTTTACCCCGAATTTATCACTGCCGATGTGACGGAAAAAGCCGAGCAATACCGCGTAGAGGTCGGCTTTGACCATACCGACGAGGCGGAGTACGTTTCGTGTACGTGCGGTGCGTTTCATCGTGAGGAGGGCGCGTGCAAGCACGTGGTTGCGGTGCTGGTGTACAAATATTACCGCGATATGTTGGAGGGGTTACCCACCGCGGCACAGCTGATACCGCGCGAACAGCCGGCGGCAACCGATCTTGCCGCACGCAGGCTGATTGATGGGTATATGTCCCGTCAGACCGACGGGATTGCCGCCGAGACGGCGGCACAGCGCGCGGTGCTCACCCCGATACTGTCGTTGCAGGGGACGTGCGCGGCGCTTGCCTTTACGGTGGGTACTACCCGTCCCTACCGCATTAAGCATCTGCCGCAGTTCGGGCGGCGTATGGCGCGTGGGGAAACGGCGGAATACGGTACGCAACTGACGCTGCTGCATCACCGCGACAGCTTTGAGGAGGCATGCTTGCCGCTGTTGGATTTTCTGCTTGGGGAGCTCAGCGACCGCGCGGCACAGCCGACTCTCGGCGGTGCGGACACATTGGTGCTGACACCGGCAGGTCTTGACCGCTTTTTTGCCGCTGTGGGCGGCGGCATCATCACCCTGCGCGAGGCAGGGGAGGATAGCCGCATCCTACTCACCGACGGCGACCCCACCCTGCCCGTCACGGTGAAAAAGCAGGCGCAGGGCGTGCGCTTTTCGTATGAGCAGACCGCGTTTGCGGAGGGTTTGCGCCGACTGTATGTGCGGCAGGGGGATACCCTCTACCGCACCTCGGAGGCGTACGCGCACCGTATGGCGCCGTGGCTGGATACCTGCCGCCGCACGGTGGGCGGCTTGTATATTGCGCCCGACGACCTCGGCGCATTTTGTACGGGGGTTCTGCCCACGGTGGCGCCGCACATCGCGTTGTCGGGGGATACCGAGGCGCTGGCGGCATACCGTCCGCGCGAACTTCGGGTGGAGATGTATCTGGATGCCCCCGAGGAGTCCTGTGTCACGGCACGCGTGGTGTTTTTATACGGCGAGGACACGATGGAAGCATACAAGGACACGGAAAAACAACCGTGGCAAGACTCCCTCGCGGAAATGCGCGCCAAGGCGGCGATTCAGCCGCATTTTACCGCCCTGCAACCCGACACGGGGTTGCTGGTACTGCGTGGGGACGATGACCGTCTGTTTGATTTCATTACCCGTGGGGTGGATGCCCTGCGGCGTGTCGGCGCAGTGTACGCCACCGATGCCTTTGATGCGCTGGCGGCGGCACCGCCCGTGCGGCTGTCGGTGGGGTTGAGCTTATCGGGAGATTTGCTGGATATGACGCTGGACGTCGGAGAGCTGGCACCCGTTGACCTTGACGGCATCATCAGCGGCTATCGGGAGAAGAAACCCTATCACCGCTTAAAAAGCGGACGGTTTGTCCGCTTGGAGGAGGGCGCGTTAGCGGATTTGGTGACGTTAGCGGATACGCTGGGGCTGTCCAAGCAGGAACTGCGCACGGGGCGTGTCGCCCTGCCGAAATACCGCGCTCTGTACCTCGAACAGTTGTTGCGCCGCCGCACGGGGGTGCAGTTTTCCCGTGACGAGGCGGTGCGCGCGTTGTCGCGCCGTCTGCGCGAGGCAGGGGACACGGATTATCCCGTGCCGGACAGCCTGCGCGGCGTGTTGCGCGGCTATCAGGTGACGGGCTACCGTTGGTTGCGCACGATGGAGGAGCTGGGCTTCGGCGGCATCCTTGCGGACGATATGGGTCTCGGCAAGACCTTGCAGGTCATCACGCTGATGCTCGCGGCAAAACAGCACGGTGACGCGAATGAGCCGTCGCTGGTGGTGTGTCCGACCTCGGTGGTGCTTGGGTGGGAACGGGAGATTGCCCGTTTTGCCCCCGAGTTGCGCGTGCTGTGCGTTATCGGGGACGCCGCCGCTCGTGCCGCTCTGCTGGAACGCGCAGGGGAGTACGACGTGCTGGTCACCTCCTACGATATGCTCAAACGCGATATTGCCTTGTACGAGCCGCTGCGGTTTCGCTATCACGTCCTCGATGAGGCGCAAAACATCAAAAACAGCACCACGCAAAACGCGCGTGCGGTCAAGCTGATTGCGGCGCGCCACCGCTTTGCGCTGACGGGTACACCGATGGAAAATCGGCTGTCGGAATTGTGGAGCATCTTTGATTTTCTGATGCCGGGGTTGTTGTTCTCGTACACAAAATTTCGCACGCGGTTTGAACAGCCCATCCTGCGCGGACAGGACAGCCGCGCGCTGGAACGGCTCGGACGGATGGTGTCGCCCTTTATTCTGCGACGCCTCAAACGCGACGTGCTCACCGAGCTGCCGCCCAAAACCGAACGGGTACTGCCGGCGACGATGGATACCGCCCAGCGGCAGGTGTATCTTGCCACCTTGCAGGAATTGCGCGGACAACTCGCAAGCGGTGGGCGACTCAGCGGACACAGCCGTATGACGGTGCTGGCAATGCTCACCCGTCTGCGGCAGATATGCTGTGACCCACGCCTGTGCTGTGAGGGATATACGGGCGAGAGCTGTAAACTGGATGCGTGTATGGAGCTGGTGCGCGAGGCGGCGGACGGCGGTCATAAGGCGTTGTTGTTTTCGCAGTTTACCTCGATGCTGGAACTGATACGCCACCGTCTGGACGCGGAGGGCATTACGTACTACCTGCTGCAAGGCTCCACGCCGAAGGAGGAGCGTGCGCGGCTGGTGGAGGCGTCTAACGCCGACGACACCCCCGTGTTTCTCATCTCGCTCAAAGCCGGCGGCACGGGACTCAATTTGACGGGCGCGGACGTGGTCATTCACTACGATCCGTGGTGGAATCTATCGGTGCAGAATCAGGCGACCGACCGCGCGTACCGCATCGGGCAGAAGAATCCCGTGCAGGTGGTGCGGCTGATTGCGCGCGACACCGTGGAGGAGCGCATTTTGCGGTTACAGCAGGATAAATGGCAGCTCGCGGAATCGGTCGTCGGCGTGCAAGGCGTGCCGATTGAGCAGATGTCCGCGGAGGAACTGTTGGCAATTTTGCGTTGAACAAAAAAATCTTTACAAAAGGTGAAAACGATAGTATAATACGTTTTACAAGTGCCCGTTTGGGCGAAAGGAAGGAAACGCGATATGAAAAACTGTAAACGTATACTCAGCCTTGTACTGGCAGGCGTGATGATGCTCACGGTGCTGGCAGGCTGCTCAATGCCGAAGGTCGTTATCGGCGGCACGCCGAAAACGGTCGGCACCATCGACAACCGCGAGCTGTCCACGGGCGAATATCTCGCGTATATGTATATGGTGTTCTCGGATGTGTATTATTCGCAAGGGCTGTATCAATACGCCCAGTACGGTATGGATGCGTGGGAGCAGGAGACGACCTACGGCGAGGGCGATGCGGCGCAGAAGGTGTCGGTGGCGGAATATATGCACCTTGTCACGCGTGACGAGATGCTCACGCAGGCGGCGATGCGCCAGCTGATGGCGAAATACAACCTCGCGTGGGACGAGAAGGAAATTGCGGATTTGGAAAAGCAATTTACCGAAGCCGACGAGCAGGGCTTCCTGACGGTGGGCATCAGCAAGGAGAACCTGCTCACCGCTTACAAGAATATCAGCTTTAACGAAACCACGTTGCTTAACGGCTTGTACGGCAAGGATGGCGAGCGCGCCATCGCCGAGACGGAGCTGAAAAAGTATTTTGACGACAATTATCTGTCCTATAAGATCATTCCCATCACCTTGACCGACAGCGAGGGCAAGGAGCTCGGCGACAAAGAAAAGAAAGAGTACACCGATCTGCTCAACGGCTATCTGACCGACTACAACAAGGATAAGAACTTCGAGGCGGTTGTGGATAAGTACAACAAGTATGAAGCGGAGAAGAATAAATCCACCGAGAAGATCGAGGCGTCGAAGGATGAGGACAACCGTATTGACGCCGATGCAACCGATATGGACGAGTATCTGGTCAAAGAGATTCGCAAGTTGGCGATTGGCAAGGCGGCTGTGGTGGAGTATAAATCAGGCGGTTCTACACCCGTGGCGGCGCTCATTCTGCGTCTGGACCCCAACGGCAAGAAGGACCTGTACACCGACTCCCAGCTGGCAATCATCCGCAAGTTGAAGGGTGAGGAGCTGAGCAAGGAGATCGACGATCTGGCGGCAAAGGTGCAGATCGATCTCAAAAAGCGCGCGATCAAAAAGTGCGACCCGAAGGTATTTGAAGAAGCGCTGTATTAAAACCGATATCGCCGTCCCGTGAAATACACGGGGCGGCGATATTTTTAGCTGGTGTAATCCTCCAAAATGAGATACAGGTCCTCGGCGCGTTCCACGCGCACGCCGCGTTCTACCTTGGCGCGCTGTTCCGCAGGCAGACCGGCGACGTCGGTGTCGAGAATTTGCATCGGATAGCTGTCCTCTCCCTCAAACACCGCCACCTTTCCCTCCCACACGCCGATGGTATAGGGAGCAGGCGGCGTGTAACGGGTGTCCTTCGGCGGCAGGAGAAATTTGAAAATGAGCAACAGAGCCACTGCCGCCACCGCGGCCGCGGCAACCAACGCCAAAATCACGGTTCGGGTTATGGTACGCATTTGCCTCGTTCCCTTCGTCTGCATTTGCTGTTTAGGATGCCCCGATGCGGTGGAAATATGCTTACTGTCGGCTTGCACGGGAAATTGACGGAATTTTTTTCGCAAAAACAGCGGTTTTTGCGGATTTTTTTGCAATTTAGGTTTGACATTTTACGGTTTTTGCAATACTATTAATGTGGTATGTCATTATTTAGTAATTATAAGAAATATACGGCGGTACGACGGAAGGAGAAACGGATACATGGCAAACAAACCCCGTTCGTTCGCGGATACGGCGAAGGAGAAATGGCGTGCTGCCACGGCGGCGCTCGGTGCACGGGCAAAAAAGCTGTGGAAAGGCATCCGAAAAAACAATAAGCGCTCTCTGTCCACGCTGTTTAAGAAAGTGGGCAAGGTGGTGCTGACGGTTGCGCTCGTCGGTGTTATTTCGGCGTGCATTGTCGGCGGTGTGCTGGTGGTGTACGTGGTCAGCACCTTTGATCCCACGGGCAAGCTGCCGGAGCTTGGCAAATTCTCGATGGAAAACCGCTCGGTCATCTACGTGATGAACGACGAGGGCGAATATGAGGAATACCAGAACCTGCTCGGCGGCAACACCGTGTGGGTGGATTTGGAGAAGATTCCCGTCAACCTGCAAAACGCGGTTATCGCGATTGAGGACGAGCGTTTCCGCGAGCACGAGGGCGTTGATTGGAGCCGTACGGTTTCCGCGATGGTCAATCTGGTCGCCAATCGCGTGTTCCATCTCGGCTCCACCGAGTACGGTGGTTCGAGTATCACCCAACAGCTGATCAAGGTCACCACCCAGAATGATGAGCACAGCATCCAGCGTAAAATTAACGAGATTTTGCTCGCGATTGAATTGGAAAAGAGCGAGTACACCAAGGATCAGGTGTTGGAGGGCTATCTCAACAACCTGCCGCTGACGGGCGAGCTGGTTGGCGTGGGAAGTCGGA
>JAZOCH010000110.1:0-2469 GCA_045596425.1 Acutalibacteraceae bacterium
GGCTCACAGAACGACATGGCTACGATCCGACTTGCGGAATATCCGCAAGCGTCGGCACCTCACCGTTACGGCAAGCGACCGTCACGTCAGCACCGCTGTCCACGTGCGCCTGCAACAGGGCGCCGTAGTCCATACTGGATACCATATGACAATCCGACAGAATGACCAGTTCCTCTTTCGAACGCCGCAGGAACGCCATAATATCCGCCAGAGAGCCGATACGTCCCTGATATTTTGCATCATCGCTGCTGCGCGGAGGCAGGAAGAACAGTCCCTCGTGCTTGCGCGACAGATCCCACGCCTTACCTGAGCCGAGATGGTCCATCAACGACTGATAATTGCTCTTGGTGATGACGCCGACCTTGGTAATGCCGGCATTCACCATCCCCGACAGCACAAAATCGATCAAACGGTAGCGACCGCCGAAGGGCAACGAACCCATCGAACGAACCTCGGTGCATTCACGCACCGCGTCGTCGTGCATATTGGCAAAAATCAATCCCAAAGCCGTATAATTACGCATTTGCGGTCACCTCCTCAACATCCGTTTCCTGCATCGCCTTGGCAGGCACGCTGGCACCCTTGCCGATCTTCACACCCGAAGCGACCACCGCAATGCCCCATTTTTCGAGGTCCGCAGTCTCCTCCGGTTTGGCACCGACCTGCGCACCCTCGCCGATCTCCACGTTCTCCGCGAGAATCGCATAATGTACCTTTGCCCCTTTGCGGACAACCGTGCCGGGCATCAGAATGGAGTCGATAATCTCCGCGCCCTCCTCCACGGTGACACCGGCAAAAATGATGGAATATTCCACCTTGCCGCTGATGGTACAGCCTTCGGTAATCATGCTGTTCTGCACCTGCGCGGTGGTGGCAAGATATTGCGGCGGCATACCGGGGTTGCGCGAATAAATCTTCCACTTATCATCGCTCAGGTCCAGCGGCACCTTGGGGTTGAGCAGGTCAAGGTTTGCCTCCCACAGGCTGTCGATGGTGCCGACATCCTTCCAATATCCGTCAAAGCGATACGCAAACATCCGCTCACCGGCATTCAGCATCGCCGGCAGAACGTTCTTACCGAAGTCGTTGGAGGAGGTTGCATCCTCCTCATCCGCAATCAGGTATTTGCGCAGCTTATCCCATGTGAAGATATAAATACCCATCGAAGCTAAGGTGCTCTTAGGCTGCTTGGGCTTCTCCTCAAACTCGTAGACGGAATCGTCCGCATTGGTGTTGAGGATACCGAAGCGACTTGCCTCCTCTTTGGGTACATCCAGCACCGCGATGGTGCAATCGGCATTTTTCTCTTTATGGGCGGCAAGCATCGCGCTGTAATCCATCTTATAAATGTGGTCGCCCGACAGCACCAGCACATATTCGGGATCATACCGCTCAATGAACTGCATATTCTGGTAAATCGCGTTTGCCGTGCCCTTATACCAGTCAGCGCCTTTGTTGCGCTGATACGGCGGTAACACGTGTACACCGGCATCCATACGGTCGAGATCCCACGGCTGCCCCGAGCCGATATAATCACTCAATTCCAGCGGCTGATACTGTGTCAGCACGCCGACAGTCTCAATGCCGGAGTTAACACAGTTGGACAGCGGAAAGTCGATAATGCGGTACTTACCGCCGTACGGCACCGCCGGCTTGGCAATGCGGCGTGTCAGCGCATACAGACGGCTTCCTTGCCCTCCTGCCAACAGCATCGCCACGCACTCTTGCTTACGAAACATAGTCAGGTACCCCCTTGGTTAAAATATCTCATCGGCCGCAAGCACAACGGCCGACCAAGAACGTTGAAAACGGCAGAACTACCCCTGCCTGTCCCAATATATGAACATTCAGCGGTATAGTATGCCTGCTCCGCCACCATTCTTCGTTCTTATTTTAACAATTATACGACCAAAACGCAAGTGTTTTTGTGTAGTTTAATAGAAAATTTTTCCGAATAATCTTTTTTGTTTGTAATATTTGCTAAAAATTTGGCGAAATTTTCGTGCTAATTTTTGGTAATCGCAAAAAAAGGCACCGTTCTCGAACCGAGAACGCTGCCTTTTGCTCAGCCTTTGGCGTCGTACCAAGAACGGCCGCGGTGGACGTCCACCTCCAACCGCACGCGCAGGTCGGCGGCGGCCTCCATCTCCTCTTTGAGCAAGGCGGCGGCACGCTCTGCTTCCTCGGGCGGTGCTTCCACCATCAATTCATCGTGAATCTGCAAAATCAGCCGTGCGCGCATTCCCTCCGCCTGCAAGCGGCGGTAAACGCGCACCATCGCAATCTTGATAATGTCCGCGGCGGTACCTTGAATCGGCATATTGCGCGCCACACGCTCGCCGAAGCCGCGCATGATCGCGTTGCCCGCGTGAAGCTCGGGAAGCGGACGGCGACGGCCGAACAGCGTCTTTGCATAGCCGCAGTCCTTCGCGTCTTCGATCAGCCTGTCCATAAACGCGGCAATGCCGC
>JAZOCH010000111.1:0-6333 GCA_045596425.1 Acutalibacteraceae bacterium
GCTTGGGCCTCCGACTTGGAGATTTTGCGCCGTGCAGGGTATACGGTGGGGCTGTTCACCTCGCCGTACATTAAGACCTTTAACGAGCGGATGATGATTAACGGCGAGATGATCGGTGAGCAAGAACTGGCCGACCTGACGGCGTTTATCCGTCCCATAGCGGATGCGATGACGGATAAGCCCACCGAGTTTGAGCTGATTACCGCCATCGCGCTTACGTATTTTCGCCGCCACGGCTGTGACGTGGTGGTGTTGGAGGCAGGGATGGGCGGTCGGTTGGATTCGACCAACGTCATCCGCCGGCCGCTGTTGTCGGTGATTACGGGGATTGCGCTCGACCACACGGCGTTTCTCGGTGACACGGTGGAGAAAATCGCCGCGGAAAAAGCCGGCATTATTAAGGATAACCGCCCTGTGCTGTGCGGCGGCGAGGATGCCGCTGCCCGTCAGGTGATTGCCGATGCCGCCGCCGAGCGCGCCTGCGCGCTTTACACGGTGGACTACACCACGCTGTCCGTCACGCAGGCGGATTTGGACGGGACGGTGTTTGATTTTGGCACATATAAGGATGTAAAACTCAACCTGCTCGGCACGTATCAGCCGCGCAACGCCGCGGTGGTGCTGACGGCGGTGGATATTCTCCGCGAGCAAGGGCTGGACATCCCCGATGCCGCCGTGCGTGACGGGTTGGCGAACGTGAGGTGGTCGGGGCGCTTTGAGCTGTTGCAAAGTCAACCGCCCGTGATTTTTGACGGCGCGCACAACGCGCAGGGCATTACCGCCGCGGTGGAGGCGATTCGCCATTATTTCAAAGACCGCAAGGTATACGTGATGACGGGCGTGTTGCAGGATAAGGACTATCACGCCATCGCCCGTACGCTGGCCACGGTGGCAGGGCGTGCATTTGTGCTCACCCCCGACAACCCCCGTGCGTTGGCAGGGGAGGCGTATGCTCGCTTGTTGGAGGAGAATGGCGTGCCGTCTGCCGCCTATCCGTCGGTCAAGGAGGCGTATGCCGCGGCGCTTACCGCCGCCAAGCAGGACGATACACCGCTGGTATGTCTCGGCTCATTGTATACCTACGCATCGTTATAACATAAAAAAGCTGTACGGCAGTTGTCGTACAGCTTTTTTGGTTATTGCTTGGTGTAAAACGCCGCTAAAACCGCTTCATACAAGCTGGTTTCGTCGGCGTAAAAGGCGATGCTTTCGCCCTCTTGCTTGCTCTCGCCCGTGACGGACAGATAGGTGATGGCACGTTGTCCGCCGACCAGATAGGTGCTGGTGAGATAGGTGATTTCGGACAGCGTCAGGTCACTGACGGTGTAGGGCTTGGCGGCGTTGTAGTATTTTTCCAGCAGGGTGAAATTCTTTTTCACGTTTTTTGCCGCCAGCGTGATAAACTCGTTGAGAAAATCCTTCTGCCGTTGCATACGGCGATTATTGGCGTCGGCATCGTCGTCGCGCAGGCGGATATAGTTGAGGACGGACTCCTCGTTGAGGCGTACGGGCTTCCCTTTGTTAAACAGTACCGTGCCGCGGGCATCTTTGAGCGTTTCCTTCGGGGTGACGGTGACGCCGCCCACCGCCTTGTTGAGCGCTTTCACGCCTTCGAAATCCACAGCAACGTATCCGTCGATGGGCATTCCGTACAGCAGTCGTGCGACGGAGCGCGAGGTGTTTTCACACCCTTCCTCGGCGGTGGCACCGTAGGCGTACGCCAAGCATAGCTGGCGCTTTTGCGTGCCGATGAATTGTCCGTCCGCGTCGTACAGGTTGACATCCACCATGCTCTCGCGCGAGAGAGGGATGACCTTGACGTTGCCGTTGGCGGTGTCCAGCGCGGCGAGGAACAGGCTGTCCGCCTGCCCGTTTTCTCCATAGCCGCCGTCCGCTTGAATATCCGCTTTGTCAACCCCCATAAACAGCAGGCTGACCACCGCTTCGTTATAGCGATATTCTTCGCCCTTGTAGGTGATGTGTTTCCCCTCATCGTCGGCGTTGTCGATGAGTGAGTCGGGCGTTTCGATGCGGTTGTTGCGGTCAAACAGGTCGGCGCGTCCACGCCAATATAGCGCGTAATAAACGCTTACCGCTATCAGCGCCAATGCGGTCAGCACCGCGAGGATTATGAGCGCCGCGCGCAGGATACGGCGGCGTATCGGATGGTTAGTTTGTCCGTTGGTCATTGGTCAGCACTCCTACCACAAGATAGCGGTCACTGTCTCGCGCATCGCAGGTGCTCAGCGTGATAATACGGGCGTTGGTGGTCACCGATATCCCCTCGCGCACCTGCTTGGTCATCGTCGGGGGATTGAAGGTCTGTTTGAGGAATGCCGCATAATCGTCTTTATCGTAGAAATTAAAGGAATTGAGAATGTGCCGATTGTCGTACAGGAAAGCGGCATAAATCTCGTAGGTGAGGATATGACCCGGCGTGTAGACGGTGATGGTGCGATTTTTGTCAAAGAACGCCTTCTTTTTATACTGATGTAACCAAGAGAACATCGAGCCGTTGCCCATATTGTGGCCGTACAGCACGGTGTTGGGGTCGGTGAAATCCGCGCGGTTGATCTTTTGCATATAGATTGCGCCGGCGCGGTGGGATTTTCCGTCGCTGTTGTGGTCGAGATAAAAATTCTCCGCGCGGTCCTCGCCACTGCGCATCACGGGATAGTCGATGATAGTCCCCGGCACCTGTATCCATGCGACGGTGTCGGGATTTTTGGCTTGCACAGCGGCAAAGTCAATGGGGTTGTCGGGCAGAACGTCACCAACCGCGGAGGGCGTGGGCGCGGACGACACAACGTCATCGGACAGCCACGAGGGCAGGCAATAGGCCACGATGCCGATGATGCACAGCGCCAGCACGGCGCCTGCGGCAATGAGCAGGATGCGCCAAAACGTTTTATTCGGTGCGGTTGGTTGCATACGGCCGCCCCCTTTCTGATAAGATTCTTTTATTATAAAGCACGGAAGTCGCGATGTCAATTGTCCCTCTAAAAGAAAACCACCGCGATGTGGCACATCGCGGTGGAAAAGGTTTTAAATTCGTCTTATTTCGCCAGCTGCTTCTTCGCAACAACGACGCCGCACAGCGCGATGAGCGCCACAGCGGACAGGGTGACGATCATCGCGTCACCGGTAGCAGGAGCCTCGTCCTCATCGTTGACGATGATGGTCTCGGTCTTGACGTTGTTGTAGTTCGCGGTGATGACGATAGTCGCGAGCGGGACGATCTCGATTTCAGGATCGGTCAGCGAGAATGCGCCGAGCAGCTTGTAATCGACGTCCTTCACAGCGACGGTACCGTCCGCCTTGTAGATGACCCAGCCGTCGAACGTACCCTTGGACTCGGTCGCGGTGACCTTGATCTTGTTGCCGTCGACGACGGTGTTGTAGGTGATGTTGTCGGGGGTGGTGCCTTCGGGAGCGTCCTTGTGGTCGTTACCGTCGACAACGACGACCTTGAAATACACCTGACCGTTGGGGCTCTTTGCGGCGAACACCGGCACAGACAGACCCATAACCAAAACGAGAGCTAAAACCAAAGCGAGAATCTTCTTCATTTTATGCTTACCTCCGTAATAAATTTGCTTATGTAAAATCAGTATAACACAAAAAAGAAAAAAAGCAAACATTTTTTATAAAACATATTAAAATCTGTATATTTATAGGAGACGGTTGCATTTTTTCGACAGTTTTGGTATACTTTTTGCATAGAAAATGCGAAAGGTTGCGTAACGATGGAGAGAATTGCGAGTTTTCAAATCAATCATGACACCCTGCTGCCGGGGATGTATATTTCGCGCGTTGACGGAGACGTGGTGACGTACGACGTGCGCTTCGTGCGCCCCAACACGCCGCCGTATTTGCCCACAGCGGCTACCCACACTATTGAGCATCTGGTTGCGACCTACGTGCGCAACAGTGAGCATAAGGACGGCATTATTTATTTCGGGCCGATGGGCTGTCGTACGGGCTTTTACTTTCTTACGCGCGGCATTGCTCACGCCGATGCCATCGCGCTGATGCAGGAGGCAATGGCGTTCACCGCCGCGTTTGAGGGGGCGATCCCCGGCGCGTCGCAGGCAGAGTGCGGCAACTGGTTGGAGCACGACCTGCCCGAGGCAAAGCGTTGGGCGGCGGCACAAGCATCCGTTCTGGAAAACTATCCCGTTTCGGGACTGGATTATCCGAAATAATGGAAATGTATAATAGCATTGTCACCAAAAAGTATCGATGTTTTTTGTGAACAAGAGCCAAACATCCGCCAAAAGCATTGCCTTTTGGCGGATTTATAGTATAATGGACGAGAAGGTTACAGATTTGTAATCTTTTTTTACGGAACAAAACCGACTGTGTGCAGCGTGTTCCATCGGGACATGCAACGGCATAAAGGAGGACTGTATTTGGCTGAAAAACAGAAGAAAACGCCGAAATCGGCGAATATAAAAGAGAATATAGCGATTTGGAGAAATAAACTGGCTGCCGCCTATGAGGTGGTTTATCGGTTTCATTATCTGTTGGGTATGCAGGTGCTGCGCAAACTGCACCGCGCGCGCCGTGCGTTGGTTGCGGCGACGGTACCTGCTCATCGGCGGCTGACGCTGTTTTGGCGGCGCTTGATTACGCGCCGCACGCGCCGTGTTTCGCGTGCATGGCGGTACCTGCTTTCGGGCTTTCCCGTTGCGCGCAAGGAGCTGGTTGCCGCCGCCAAGGAGAATGTGTTTTCCGTGATACCTTGCTTCGGGCGCATTGTGGGACGCGCCGTCCACCGTCACAAGCGCCATTTGCTCAAAACGTGGGTGATCGTAGGTCCCGTGGCGGCGCTGGTCGTGCTGGCGGTGACCGTCGGCGCGTGGGCAAACACCACTTTCTGCTTGCAGCTCACCTACCGTGGTGAGCCGCTCGGCTACATCGACAATGCGATGGTGTATACCGAGGCGGCAGGTATGGCGACCGACCGCGTGGTGAACGTGGATAATTCCTTCTCGGTGGATGAAACGCCGAAGTTTGCCATCGCCGTCAAGGGCGACAACGCCGTGATGAATAACAGCGAATTGTGCGACGCCATCCTGCGTACGGCAGGCGATTCCATTGCCGAGGCAACGGGCTTGTACGTTAACGGCTCATTTGTCGGGGCGATGGAATCCGTGACCGAGCTCAACGCGGTGCTGGACAGCATCAAGGACGGGCGCTACGATAAGAACGATCCCTCGCAGCGTGCGGAGTTTATTCAGGATGTCAAGACGGTGGAGGGGTTATTCCCTGCGGCGTCGGTGACCGACAAGGCAACGCTCAAAGCCAAGCTCACCTCCGAGGCGGTGGTCAAAAAGACCTATACCGTGCAGACGGGTGATACGCTGAGCACCATTGCGGTGCGCAACAATATGACCACCGCACAGCTACGGGCGATGAACCCCAAGTTTGCCAATACCGATATCGTGCGTATCGGGGACGAGCTGGTGGTGCAGAAGCCGCAGGCGTTTTTGCAGGTCAAGGTCATCAAAACCATTCAATACACCGAGACGATCGACTACCAGACCGTATACAAAAACAATACGAGTAAGCTTGTCACTTGGTCGGTCGTGCGTACGAGAGGGCAGGAGGGCAGTCAGGATGTGGTCGCCGAGGTGACCTACATCGACGGCGTTGAAGCCTCTCGCAAGACGGTGTCCAAGAAGGTTACGAAGCAGCCTGTCACCAAGGTCGTTGAGCGTGGTACGCAGCCCGTTTATGCCAGCGGCAGTCAGGTACAGATCGGCGACGGCGTAACCAAGGGCCAGATGTCGTGGCCCGTGCCGATTTGCAGCAATATGTCTCGCGGCTGGCGGAGTGGTCACTATGCATTGGATATTGCCAATGGTCCCGTCACGGTGAAAAACAAGGCTGCCTGTGCGGCGGACGGCGGCACGGTCACGTTTGCCGGCTGGAACGGTGCGTACGGCTACTGTGTTAAGATACAGCATGCTAACGGTTTGTCAACGCTGTATGCACACCTCAATGCCATCAAGGTGGTCAAGGGGCAGACGGTGTCGCGCAATCAAACGATCGGTCTGATTGGCTCAACAGGCCGTTCGACGGGTCCGCACTTGCACTTTGAGGTGCTCAAAAACGGTGTGCGCGTCAACCCCCTGCGCTACGTCACCCCCGGTAAGATCTATCGTTAATAAGAATGAATCCCGTCTGCACGGCATCGGCCGTGCAGACGGGATTTTTGTTTACCGTTTTCGGATTGCAAAGGCTTTTGTAGGGGACGGGTTTCCCGTCCCGTTAGGCTTCACCGGTCTGAAATCAAGACCGTAGGGGCGATTCACGAATCGCCCGTTG
>JAZOCH010000112.1:0-3387 GCA_045596425.1 Acutalibacteraceae bacterium
TGGTGGACGGCCTGGGTATCGGCGATGTGGGCAATGTGGTGCTGCGCGACCGTAAGCACCTGAGTCAGGACGGCCTCATTATCGTTGCCATGGGCATTAACCGTGACGACTGCCGACTGGTATCCGGCCCGGATATCGTCACCCGCGGTTTCGTCTACGTACGTGAGGCAGAAACGCTAATTGACGAAATACGGGAAATCGCCCGCAGAGGTCTGGAGGACTGTTGCCGCAACCCCCGTTGCGATTGGAACACTATGAAGACCCGCGTGCGGGACGACCTGTCCCGGACCTTGTTCCAGAAGACCAAGCGCAGTCCCATGATACTTCCCATCATTATGGAGATTTGATGAGTTAATAATTTTCGGAGGTTCGAAATATGAAAGTACTGTTAAAACAAGACGTAAAAGGGCAGGGTAAGGCCGGTCAGATCGTCAACGTATCCGATGGCTACGCCCGCAATTTCCTGTTTCCCCGCCAGTTGGCAGTAGAGGCCGATGCGGCGGCGGTAAACGAGGTGCGCACCAAGAATGAATCCGCCCAGTACCACGCCAAGGTGGAAAAGGACAACGCTCTCGAGGCGGCCAACACCCTGAAAGATAAAATTGTCGAAATCAAGGCCAAAGCCGGTAACGGTGGTCGTCTGTTCGGCTCTGTCACCACCAAAGAAGTATCTCTGGAACTGGACAAACAGTTCGGCATCAAGGTGGATAAGCGCAAAATTTCTATGGACGATATCAAGGCTTTCGGCAGTTACACCGCCGAAATCAAGCTGCCCCAGGGCGTTCTGGCAAAGGTGACGGTCAAAGTCACGGAATAATTAAAGTCAACGGAAAGGTGGTTGTCCCTATGGCGGAAGAAAAGACCACACAAGTGAATGATGGATTGGGCTTGCCTTACAGCTTGGAAGCGGAGCAGTCCGTTCTGGGTGCCATTTTGGTGGACCCGGACCAGGTCAATGAGGTAGCCGACGTTTTAAAACCGGAATATTTCTATTTGCCGGAGCATCAGATGATCTTCAACGTGATGATGCAAAAAATGGTTCGCAACGAACGCATCGACTTTGTCACGGTGCTGGAATCGCTGAAATCCACCGGCTTTTTCTCCTCGGAGGATGGCAAGGCCTATTTGCTGAAATTGGCAAACGTGGTGCCCTTTCTGTCCAATCTGCAGAACTACGCCAAGATCGTTCGAGAGAAATATGAAGCACGTTCTTTGATCAGCGCCTCCCGCAAAATCATCGAACTGGCAATGGACCCGGCAACCGAACCGGATAAACTGCTGGATATGTCGGAAGAAAAAATCTACAACATCCGGCAGCGAAGACAAGCCGGCGGTTTGATGCCTATTCAGGACGTTTTGGCCAGCAACTACGAAATGTTCCGCAAGCTGACATCCGACGAGCGGGATCAGTATATCGGTATCCCCACCGGCATCTCGGCATTGGATGAGGTCACCAGCGGTCTGAACCGTTCCGACCTGATCATTGTCGGCGCCCGTCCCGGTATGGGTAAAACCAGTTTCGCCTTGAACGTGGCCCGCAACGTAGCCATTATGCAAAAGCGCGTAGTCGCTATTTTCAACCTGGAGATGTCCCGTGAGCAGATGGTCAACCGTCTGCTGTCCTCTGAGGCGCGGGTATCCAGCCAGAAACTGCGTACCGGCAACTTGACCCCGGAGGAGTGGAGCCGCATTTCGGCGGCCTCCAGCGTGCTGTGCCAGGCCCCGATTTATTTGGACGATCCCGCCAGCATCACCGTCCCGGAGATGAAGGCCCGTCTGCGCCGTATTCCTAACCTTGGCTTTGTAGTCATCGACTATCTGCAGTTGATGCACGCCGCCAAGAGAACCGACAACCGCGTACAAGAAGTAAGTGAAATCACCCGAAGTCTGAAGATCTTAGCCAAGGAACTGAACGTGCCGGTTATGGTGGCGGCTCAGCTGTCCCGTGGCACCGAGAAACAGGCCAACCACCGACCCGCCTTGGCGGACCTGCGTGAATCCGGCTCTATCGAGCAGGATGCCGACCAGGTACTGTTCCTGTACCGTCCGGAATACTACGGCAACAACGACCAAGACCCCACCGCGGCACCTGCCGCCAGCATTGCCGAGGTCATCGTTGCCAAGAACCGTCACGGCTCGACGGGAACGGTCTATCTCAACTGGATCGGCCGCTACACAACCTTCTACTCGATCGAGGAGAAGCGTGGCGACGAGGAAGCACCGCCCGATTACGGCGCACCGCCTCCCCCGCCTCCTCCCGCAGGCTGATAGACTATGAAAGCATTCTCTCTTTCGCTCGACAGGGACAAAAAATACCTTCTCGGGCTTTCGGGCGGTGCGGATTCGGTTTGTCTGTTCCATCTTCTGCGAACGGGCGGATACAGCTTTTGCGCCGCGCATATCAATCACGAGATCCGCGGTGACGAGGCAAGACGCGACGAGGATTTTTGCCGCGACCTCTGCACCGAATACGGAATCGAATTTTACTCGGCACGCCTCGACGTTCCCGCCATCGCAAAAGAGCGGGGCGAAAGCCTCGAGGAAGCCGCGCGAGAGGTGCGCTACGCCTTTTTCGAGCAGGTGATGCGCGCCGAGAACATCCCCGTTTTGCTGACGGCGCACAATGCCGACGACAACGCAGAAACTCTGCTTCTCTCGCTGGCGAGGGGCTGCACTCTTTCGGGCGCGGGCGGGATCGCCTCGCATCGTAAGCTCAATTTCGGCGCTGTGGAAAGACCGCTTCTCGGCTATCAAAAAAAGGACATCGTCGCCTTTTGCAATGAAAACTCCTACCCCTTCGTGACCGACCGCACGAACTCGGACGTCTCCTACCCGCGCAACCGCGTAAGGAGCAATATTCTGCCCGAGCTTGAGGCGATCAATCCCGAATTTCTTGCCGCTTTTGCGCGATTCACCGAATCCGCGAGGCTTGACAGCGAATTTCTCGACCGCGAGGCGGAGAAATTTGCCGACGACCTTGAAATTTCCGTAATTGCAAAGCTTCCCCACCCCATCGCATCTCGAGCCCTTGCCGTTGCCGCTCACCGCGCAGGTGCCGAGCCCGAAGCGATCCACGTTGAAGCTATGATCGGAATGGCAAAGGAGTGCCACGGCTCGCTCTCTCTGCCCGGTTCGATCCGCGCCGAATGCCTCGGCGGAAGGATAGTTTTTGTTGCCGACAGCAGAGAAAAGAAAACGCTTGCATATCCCTCGTTCGAACCCGTGATACTGAATATGGGCGAAAATCCACTATGGAGCGGAAAAATTATCATTTCGAGCGGCGAATTGACAAATACTTCCGCGCAAGTTTACAATTTATCAACATCGGCTCTTATTAATGCTGATAAAATAAAGGGACAGCTTTATGCGCGCCCGCGCCGCGAGGGA
>JAZOCH010000113.1:0-12286 GCA_045596425.1 Acutalibacteraceae bacterium
GTGTCAACTCGGGGTCCGCTTGCATACGGTTCGCCGCGCTCATCTGCGCAAGCTGAACCAGCGGCATATCCGCCATCAAATCCGCCATATGCAGATTGGGAAGACCGTGCTGACGACTACCGAAGAAATCACCCGGTCCGCGCATTTTGAGGTCCTCGTCCGCGATGCGAAAGCCGTCCGTCGTCGCGCACATCACCTGCAAACGGCGGCGCGTTTCCTCACCACGGTGGTCGGAGATGAGAATGCAGGTGGACAAATGCTGTCCGCGACCCACGCGCCCACGCAACTGGTGCAGCTGTGCCAACCCAAACCGTTCGGCATTCTCCACCACCAGAATGACCGCATTCGGCACGTCCACGCCGACCTCAATCACCGTAGTGGATACCAGCAGTTGTATCTCGCCTGCGGCACACGCCGCCATCGTTTTTTCCTTCTCTGACGGCTTCATCCGCCCGTGCAGTAACCCTAAGCGATAACCGCGAAACGGTCCTGCCTGCAAATTTTCGAAAAGCTCGGTGGCGGCGGTGAGGTCGCTCGGCTCCTCGCCCTCCTCCACCAACGGACATACAATATATCCCTGCCGTCCCTCATCCAAATGGCGGCGCACATACCCGTACGCGCGCTCACGCTTCTGCGACGAGATGGCAAAGGTCTGTATCGGCTGACGCCCCGGCGGCAGTTCATCCAGCACCGACACGTCCAAATCGCCGTACAAAATCAGCGCCAACGTCCGCGGAATCGGGGTGGCAGACATCACCAACATATGCGGATTGACGCCCTTGGCGGCAAGCGCGGCACGCTGACCCACGCCGAAGCGGTGCTGTTCATCCGTAATCACCAGCCCCAGCCGTGCAAAATGCACCTGCTCACCGATGAGCGCATGGGTGCCGACCAGCAAATCAATCTCCCCTTGCGCGAGCGCGGCAAGCAAGGCTTGCCGCTTGGAGGCGGTGACCGAGCCTGTGAGCAACCCAATGCGCACGCGGTCACCGAGCAGTTTGTGCAACGTTTCGGCGTGCTGTTCCGCCAGAATCTCGGTGGGTGCCATCATCGCCACCTGCCAGCCGTTGCGAATCACGGTGTAGGCAACTCCTGCCGCAACCGCGGTCTTACCACTACCGACGTCCCCCTGCACCAGTCGGGACATCGGGCGTTCGGCGGCGAGGTCACGCACACACTCCGCAATCGCGCGGCTTTGTGCACCCGTCAGCGTAAACGGCAGTGCGGCGGTGTACTCCATCGTGTAATCGGCGCCCACCCGTGCGCCGGCAACACCGCGCGCGCGGTTTTTCATCCGCAAAAGCCCAATCTGCAATAAAAACAGTTCCTCAAACACCAAACGGCGGCGCGCGGTATCCAGCGCGGCGGTATTGGTGGGGAAATGCACCTCGCGCCACGCGGTGAGCTGGTCACACAGCCCGACTCGCTCGCGCAGATCCTGCGGCAGACAATCGGGCACGTTGGCAGTCTCGACGAGCGCCAACGCCTGCCGCACGTTGGTTTCAATCATACGGCTGGACAGCCCCTCGGTCTGCTTATAAATCGCGCGGATGCGCTCGCCTGTACTTGCCGCCTCAATCAGCGGCGAAGACATCTCAAAGTGTCGCCCGTTGCGCGTGACGGTGCCGTACAACAGTACCTCCTCGTCACGGCGAATCTTGGCGGCGGCATAGCGATTGTTAAACAACGTCACCTGAATGGTGTTCTCTCCGTCCGAAACGCGGAAACGGTAGAGCGTCATCCCCTTACGCACCCGATACTCCGTCGGGGCGGCGACCACCCAGCCCTTGACACAGCAAGGCTCGTTGGGCATCGCCAGACGCACGGGGGTGACCTTCGACCAATCCTCATACGCACGCGGATAGTGCCGCAACAAATCCCCGACCGTGACGATATCCAGTTTTTTGTACAATTCGGCGCGTTTGCTTCCCACGCCTTTGAGCTCGGAAATCGGACGGTCCAGTACCATACGGCACACCCCCTTTTCTCTTTATTATATAGTATTGCCGCGGCGGTTGCAAGAACAAAAAACAACCACTTGCATACCGCAAGTGGTTGTTTTGCCTTTGTTTAGTCGCCCATCGAGTAGTTGGGGGCTTCCTTGGTGATGTGGATGTCGTGGGGATGGCTCTCTTTGAGACCGGCGCCCGTGATGCGGATGAACTGGCCTTTCTCCTGCAATTCGGAAATGGTGGCGCAACCGCAATAGCCCATACCGGCGCGCAAACCGCCCATCAGCTGATACACGGTGTCGCTCAGCGGTCCCTTGTAGGGTACGCGACCCTCAACGCCTTCGGGTACGAGCTTCTTGTTATCCTGCTGGAAGTAACGGTCCTTGGAGCCCTTCGCCATCGCGCCAAGACTACCCATACCACGGTAAACCTTGAACTGACGGCCCTGATACAGCTCGGTCTCGCCGGGGGATTCCTCACAGCCTGCGACCAGTGAGCCGACCATCACGACGTTGGCACCGGCGGCAAGCGCCTTGACCACGTCGCCCGACAGTTTGATGCCGCCGTCCGCAATGACGGGAATGCCGTACTTGGATGCCGCGCAAGCCGCATCGTAAATCGCGGTAATCTGCGGCACACCGATACCGGCGACCACACGGGTAGTGCAGATGGAGCCGGGGCCGATACCGATCTTGACCGCGTCGGCACCGGCGGCAATCAGCGCCTCGGTAGCCTTGGCAGTCGCCACATTACCGGCAATAACCGAGATGTGGGGGAACGCCGCTTTAACCTTCTCGACGGCTTTAAGAATGCCCGTGCTGTGTCCGTGCGCGGAATCCAGCACCAGCACGTCCGCCTGCGCCTCGACCAAGGCAGAAGCGCGGTCCAACACGTCGGCAGTAGCACCGATGGCGGCGGCGCACAGCAAGCGGCCGCGCGCATCACGCGCTGAGTTGGGGTACTTCACCGATTTCTCAATATCCTTAATGGTAATCAGGCCGCGCAACATACCGGCGTTGTCCACCAGCGGCAGCTTCTCGATGCGGTGACGAGAGAGGATCTCCTTCGCCTCTTCCAGCGTAGTGCCGACAGGCCCGACGACCAGATTATCCTTGGTCATCACGTCCCCGATGCGGCGCGAATAATCGGTGATGAAACGCATATCGCGGTTGGTGAGGATACCGACCAGCTTGCCGTCCACGCAAATCGGCACGCCCGAAATCTTGAACTTGCCCATCAGCGCGTCCGCATCCGCGACGGTGTGTTCAGGGGACAGCGAGAAGGGGTTGACGATAACGCCGTTCTCCGAGCGCTTGACCATATCCACCTGATCGGCCTGCGCCTCGATGGACATATTCTTGTGAATAACACCGATACCGCCCTCACGCGCAATGGCGATAGCCATCTGTGCCTCAGTGACCGTATCCATAGCGGCGGTCATCAGAGGGGTGTTGAGCGTCACGTTCTTTGTCAGCTGGGTGCGCACACTGACATCCGCCGGCAACACATCCGAAGCCGCAGGAATCAGCAGCACGTCGTCGAAGGTCAAACCTTCTTTTAAGAATTTTTCTCCCGCATTCACATTGACCATAGCGTTTCCTCCTTAATTCTCTGCTGTCAACAGCGTTTGTATTTCTTTGTATTGTACCACGAATTCTGTCGTATGGCAAGCCCTAATTTGCAGAAAATTTCGCCAAAAAAACGGCATCATTCTGTACAGAACGATACCGTTTTGCTAAAAGCTCTTATTGTATTTTCTTCCCAAATATTTTGCCGCCAAAAACGCACCGCACTTAACCAGCCAGTTGACACGCATGGTATTGATCATCGGCACGGTAGCGCAATCCAGCGGATTGTTCTCCAACCAGACGTCAAACAGCAATTCGCTCACCCGTCCGAAAAGGCGCGCGTGGAACGGCGGATACTGTTGGGGGTCTACGCGCTTTTCCAGCTCGAACAGAATATCAAACAGCCACGTGCAATAGGCGTCGAGATGGTCCCGACGCAGTATGAACATATTAAACATATGCGCATCGGTGCGCTCTTTGAGGCGTTCAAAGGCAGGGACATACGACGGATATTTCTCCGCGATAATCTCCCCTGCTACGTTGAGCGGCTCAACAAAGCTGGTGTGCGCATAATGCGAATACAGTGTCTCGATATAATAGCGGCGTCGAGTGGGCAGAATGCCGTCGCGCCCCTCCAACAGCTTTTGTGTCTGCTCCTCGGTAAGCACGTACTTCATCGGATGCCTGCCGCGACGGGAACGCGTGGCAAAATAGCGGCGATAATGAACCAGACCGACATACTCATCAGGCAGGTTCTTCCATGCCCAATAGAGTCCTGTCAGCTCACAAAAGGTCGCATTTTTTGCGGAAATGTTGTCGCCTGTGTTGTCCCCGACATACGGCAACGGCTCACTGACCTGCGCCCCGACGTGCAGAGGCAGGTACATAGCGTCCGTCGGCATCTCGCTTTCAACGTGCGCCGCTACGATGACCTTAATGCTCATCCGATCGTCCTCTCTGATAATGCCAAGGCGGCCTCCACCGTCTCGTCCATATCGTAATACGTATACTGTCCCAAGCGGCCGCCGAACAGCACGTTCGGCACACTTGCCGCCAAGGTGCGATAGCGCTCGTACAGCGCTTGATTCTTCTCATCGTTGATGGGGTAATACGGCCGCTTCGCCCGTGTCCACTCGGCAGGATATTCTCGTGTAATGACCGTCTTATCCTGTTTGCCGAAGACGAAGTGCTTATGCTCAATGACACGCGTATAAGGCGTCTCGCGGTCGGTGTAATTGACCACCGCCACCCCTTGGTGGTTCGGGGTGTCCAGCACCTCGCTCTCAAACCGCAGGCTGCGATATGCCAGCTCGCCGTAGCAATAGCCGAAATACTCGTCAATACAGCCCGTGTACAGCACGCGG
Source organism: Acutalibacteraceae bacterium (assembly GCA_045596425.1). Taxonomy (GTDB): domain Bacteria; phylum Bacillota; class Clostridia; order Oscillospirales; family Acutalibacteraceae; genus UBA5905. The sequence goes on from JAZOCH010000113.1 coordinate 4,885, forward strand.
TCTGCCAGACCGTCCAGCTCCTGCTTGTTTTCGAGGTAATCCATCCCCAACCACACGGTTGCACCCTCCAACAAACGCTCTACCAGTTTGGTGTAGCCCTCGGTCGGGATTCCCTGATACCGGTCATTGAAATAATTGTTGTCAAAGGTGAAGCGCACGGGTAACCGCTCAATGATGAAGGGCGGCAGTTCGTTGCAGGGGCGCCCCCACTGCTTCTCGGTGTACCCTTTAACCAGCGTTTCGTACACGTCGCTGCCGACCAGCGAGATTGCCTTTTCTTCGAGGTTTTTCGGCGCTCCCGTGACGGCGGCACGCTGACGGGCGATGACCGCCTGCGCCTGCGACGGTGTGGTAACTCCCCACATCGCATAAAATGTATGCATATTGAAGGGTAAATTATACAGCTTCCCTTTATAATTCGCTATCGGCGTGTTGATAAAAGAATTAAATTCCGCAAAACGCCGCACGTAATCCCACACGGTTTTATTGGACGTGTGAAAGATATGCGCGCCGTACTTGTGTACCTGTATACCCTCAATTTCCTGCGTGTAGAGGTTGCCTGCGATATGCTCGCTCTTATCCACCACGAGGCAGGTCTTGCCTGCGTCCAGAGCCTGCCGTGCAAACACCGCGCCGAACAAGCCTGCGCCGACGATGAGATAATCGTATCGCATAACGGCAACCCCTTTCATGGTATTAATCAATTCGCACAAAATCAGCCTGCGCCGTCACCCGTCAGCACGGCAGGGATGGTTTTGAGGATGATTTTGATGTCCGTCCACATACTCCGCTCGCGAATGTATTTGAGGTCGAGCTCAACCCATTCCTCGAAGCTGATATTGTTGCGGCCGCTGCACTGCCAATAGCAGGTGAGTCCCTGCTTGACCAACAGGCGCTGGCGCTGATAATCGGTGTACTGCGCCACCTCCGACACCAGCGGCGGACGCGGACCGACAATGGTCATATCACCAAGAAAAATGTTGATAAGCTGCGGCAGCTCATCCAAACTGGTGCGGCGGATAAACCGTCCGACCTTGGTGATACGGGGGTCGTTCTTAATTTTAAACGCCGGACCGTCCATCTCATTGAGCTTTGCCAGCTTTGCGAGCATCTCGGGTGAATCCGCGTTGATGCACATACTGCGGAACTTGTAAATGCGGAAGTGCTTGCCGTCCTTGCCCACACGCTCCTGCGAATAGAACGCCGGACCGCCGTCGCTGCGCACCCAGAGGGCGATAATCAGAAACACCGGCGACAACACCACCAGCGCAAGCCCCGAACATACAATATCCATCGCCCGTTTGAAAAATTCATATATGGGTTTCCTTTTTACAGTCATAGCCGATAACCTCTCTTTATCTTGTCCTATGTCCTCACACAATTATTCTCCGTCTGCGTCACCCGCAGGTTCCTCGTTGACGGTGGTTGTGGTTTCCGTTCCTTCGGCAAAGGTGGTTGTCTCGGTGTTCTCCGTCTCAGTGGAGGTGGTCGCATCCGCATCCTGCGATTCGGTAGGGTCGGTATCGGTGCCGCTATCGGTCGAGGTGGTACTGCCCTCGGTCGTTTCGGTAGTAGAACCGGTTTGCGACGTGGAAGAGGTCGGTGTCGTGGTGGTTGTCGCGGTGGTTGTGGTTGTCGTGGTCGTCGTGGTCGTGCTGTCACCCGTTTTCACCGTCGTGCTTGCAGTGGGCACACGGCTCTTGGTCGTGGTCCCCAGCGACTGGGCGTTTTCCTCGTAAATGAACTCATGCAACAGGTTGGTGGCAATATCCAAATCGTAGATGTAGTACCACACGCCGTTGATGGTCGCGTTCTTACCGCTCTGCGGATTGCACGCCGCTGTCGGCAGGCCGAACTGCTCAAAGGTCGGCGAGGAGGTCAGCGCCCAGCGCGCAATGCTCATCAGCTCTTCGTTGGACAGCGTGGTGTGCACCATCTCCAAGGATTTACTGATAAGCGACGGAAATTTGGTCAGTGAGGTATCCTTCACCTGCGCAAACATCGCTTCGAGCACCTCTTTTTGACGGTTGCCGCGGTCAACATCCGAGCCGGTGTAGCGGTTACGGGAATAGGCAAGCGCCTGCACACCGTTGAGCCGCACGTACCCCGACGTCGCGTTGGTGTAATTGAAACCCAAACGCCGCAATTCGGGACCGTAGTAGTTATTCATAATGTTAAGCTCCGCCGGGCTGACGTCAATCATCACGCCGCCGACAAAATCAATGAGCTTGGTAAACTCAAAGAAATTGATGTACGCGTAATCGGTAATGTTCATGCCGAAATTCTGATTAAGCGTCTTGACCGCCAGCTTTGCCTTGCCGTAAGCCCACGCGTGGGTAAGCTTATCGTTTCGGCGCCCTTCAATCGCCACGTAGGTGTCACGGGCGATGCTGGTGAGCTTAATTTTATTGTGTACGCGGTCAATGGTGAGAATGATAATAGCATCCGAACGGCCGTTATCGTTGTTTGAACGGCTGTCAAGACCGAACAACGCGATATTCTGCACCTGATCGGAAGACGGCAGGTTGGAATTGATGCCGATATCGCCCTCACTGAGCTCACTCTCACGCTGAATCTTGCCGAGCCACGCGCTGATAACGGTGACGACGGTGATGATCAGGGCCAGCAACACCGCACCGACGGAAATACCGATACCGATAGCCACTTTCTTCTGCTTTTCGGTCAGTTTTCTGCGTTTGGTCGCGCCCTTAGCGCTCAAATGCACCTGTGCAGGCTCTTTTTCCGTCTTTTTGCTTTTCGCCTTTTCCGCATCCACGGAACCGCCGCACCAAGGACATACCGTTTGCTCCTTGCGGATTCGCTTGCCGCAATTCGGACAGTTCATAGGTAAATTCCTCTTTTCTGTTAAGTCGTGCCGCCTAAGCAGCAAAAACTGTTCTTACTGTTCCTCGAAAGCGCCGAATTATTAAATGGGCATAAATCGACATTTTACAGTGGCATTATAGCACACCGAATCCGCTTTGGCAATCCCTTTTTATTTACTCGGTAGGTAGCGTGATATCTACGTCCCGAAACAGATTCCACGGGTAGCTGTCGGGCGGTGGGCAGCACTCGTCCACCGCCGCCCCCGTCAACGGGTGGCGAAACGCCAGATGGTACGACCACAGTCCCAGACCGTTGAGCTTGTCCGCCGCCATACCGCCGTATTTCTCGTCCCCCAACAGCGGCAACCGCCGCGAGGAAAACTGCACGCGAATCTGGTGGGTGCGTCCCGTGTGCAGGCGCACCTTGACCAGCGTCAGCGGCACGCCGTTTTGCCGCACCGTCGCGAGCACGCGGTAGGATAGCGCAGCATCCTTGGCACCGCGCGTTTCGGGTGCGACCACACGGGATTTGCACCGCGCGGAATCTTTGAGCAGCCAGTCCTCCCATCGCCCCTCGGGTGCGGTCGGTACACCGCACACCACCGCCAGATATTCCTTGACGATGCGGTGTCCTGCCATCTGCTTGTACAGCGACGGGGTGGCTTTACTGCTCTTGGAATACACCATCACGCCGCCAACTGGCTGGTCCAGACGGTGAATGATATCAATGCGGTAGGCGCGCGTCTGTTTTTTGAGCAGGTCGGGCATATTGCGCCGCTTACCTGCCTCGGGCGCGGACAGCACCCCGACGGGCTTGACGCATACCACCAACGATTTATCTTCATATAATACGGGAATCATAGCGTTTCCTCTTTTGTTACGGATGATTTTTCACTCATACTATACCAAATTCTTATTAACATTTCAAGTCAAATACACAAACGCTTGACAAATCACGGCGTTTGTGCTACGCTAATTACCGTATAAAAGACGGTGACGGAGAGAAGTAGTGCCGTGTGAGCGCCCTCAGCGAGTCGGGGACGGTGTAAGCCCGACGGACAGCCACGGTATGAATAACACTCCCGAGTCGCAACCTGAACCCTGTTTTCGGGCAGTAGGTGCGCCGTGTGTCCGCGTTAAGGACGATGCTTTGTCAGAAGCTGAGAGGTCTGCCGATACGGCAGGCAATTTAGGTGGCACCGCGAGCAGATTTGGCTGTTCGTCCTAACGTTTGGGACGAATGGCTTTTTTTATTTGTCATATACTAGACTGAAAAGGAGAATAACCGATATGAAACACACCGACATTCAAGTTCTGCGTACCGACGCCGCTTACATCGGCACCGACGTGACCGTATGCGGTTGGGTACGCACCTCGCGCGATTCCAAAAACGTGGCGTTCCTCGAACTCAATGACGGCACCTCGCTCAAACATCTGCAAATCGTGCTGGATAAAGAAACGATGCCCGACGTCAGCGCGTATATGCCCATCGGCACCTCGCTCAAAGTGGAAGGCACGCTGGTTGCCAGTGAGCGCAACGGTGTTGAGGTCAACGCCAAGGCGGTGACGGTGCTGGGCGTATGCCCCGGCGAATATCCCCTGCAAAAGAAGCGGCATACATTGGAGTTTCTGCGCACCATCCCCCATCTGCGCGTGCGCACCAACACCTTTAACGCCATTTTCCGCGTGCGCAGTGTGATGGCAAACGCCATTCACCGCTATTTTCAGGAGCGCAACTACGTTTACGTCAACACGCCGCTGATTACCGCCAGCGACTGTGAGGGCGCCGGCGAGATGTTCAAGGTCACCACCATCGGCTATTCCGAGGACTACAAAAACGCCGAGGAGTACTACGCCGCCGATTTCTTCGGCAAGCGCGCAGGACTCAGCGTGTCGGGGCAGCTCGAAGGCGAGATGGCGGCAACCGCGTTCGGCAAGATCTACACCTTCGGCCCCTCCTTCCGCGCCGAAAACAGCAACACCCCCCGTCACGTCGCGGAGTTCTGGCACGTGGAGCCCGAGGTGGCGTTTGCGGAGCTAGACGACATCATCGAAATCGCCGAGGAAATGATTAAATATATCATCTCTGCGGTGATGCAGGAATGCCCCGAGGAGCTGGAATTCTTCGAGAAGTTCTTTGAGGCAGGCTTGCGCGATAAGCTGACCGGCGTGGTGGAGAACGAATTCAAGGTGCTGGACTACACCGAGGCGATCGCAATTCTCGAAAAGGCGGACGCCGACTTCAAGTACCCCGTCAGCTGGGGCTGTGACCTGCAAACCGAGCACGAGCGCTACATCACCGAGCAGGTGTTCAAAAAGCCCGTGTTTGTCACCAACTACCCGAAGGATATCAAATCCTTCTATATGAAGCAGAACGCCGACGGCAAGACGGTTGCCGCCACCGACCTGCTCGTCCCCGGTGTCGGCGAGATCATCGGCTGCTCCGAGCGTGAAGCCGACCTCGACAAGCTGCTCACCGCGATGAACGAGCGCGGAATGAACCTCGACGATTACGCCGACTATCTCGACCTGCGCCGCTTTGGCTCAGTGCCTCATTCGGGCTTCGGTCTGGGCTTTGAGCGCATCATTATGTACGTGACGGGTGTTGCCAACATCCGCGATGTGCAGCTCTTCCCCCGTACCGTAGGCGGTATTCGATAACGCACAAAGGAGTGGAATTTCTATGCGACAGTGTCAGTTTGTGCCGGGGTACGACCCCAAGCTCAACCTGCGACAGACACAGCGCGCCATTAAAATCGTAAAGGACACCTTTCAGGTGCTGCTCGCACAGGCGTTGCATCTCGAACGCGTCACCGCCCCTGTGCTGGTGACGGGCGCATCGGGTATCAACGACGACCTCAGCGGCGTAGAGCGCAAGGTGGATTTTACCATCAAGAGTATGGACGAGGCGCACGCCGAGGTGGTGCAATCGCTCGCCAAATGGAAGCGCGTGGCGCCCAAACGCTACGGCTTTGAGGCCGGGGAAGGCATCTACACCGATATGAACGCCATTCGCCGCGACGACGATATGGATAACACCCACTCCATCTTCGTTGACCAATGGGATTGGGAGGCGGTCATCACCGCCGAGCAACGCACCACTGACTATCTCAAAGATACGGTGCGCCGTATCGTGGGGGCTATCGTGGATACCAACCGCCTGCTGCAACAGAAATATCCTCTGCTCACCGCCAACATTGCGCAGGAGGTGTGTTTCATCACCACGCAGGAGTTGGCTGACCGCTATCCCGAGCTCAGCGGAAAAGAGCGCGAGGATGCCATCACGCGCGAATACGGCACCGTGTTCTTGATGCAGATCGGCGCACCGCTTGCCGACGGCAAGCCCCACGACAGCCGCGCGCCCGACTACGACGATTGGTCGCTCAACGGTGACCTGCTGTTGTGGAACGATACCCTCGGCCACGCGCTGGAAATCAGTTCCATGGGCATTCGCGTCGATGCCGACGCGCTCGCACGCCAGCTCAAAGCCGCCAACCAGACCGAACGGATGCGCTTTTCCTATCACCAGAGCATTGCGGACGGTTCTCTGCCGCTGACCATCGGCGGCGGCATCGGGCAATCCCGTCTGTGTATGCTGATGCTGCAAAAAGCGCACATCGGTGAGGTGCAGGTGTCGATTTGGCCGGAGGATATGCTGGTATCCTGCCTCGAACATAACATCCCGTTATTGTAAAAATATACAAAAATCACCACCAAAAGGGCGAAAAACCTCTTTTGGTGGTTTTTTATACAAAATTTATGCACATTAACCCGTAATTTTCTACTTGCCATCACGCCGATGTTTATGCTATACTTTTTTGCGGAAAAGATTGTTAATTTTTGAACAACAAAGGCCTTTGTTGCCTATTATTATATACCGCATACACGATAGTTGGAATGTAATGAAGGAAAGGAAGAAAAAGAAGCTATGACTATCGCAAACGTCGTCGCCCTGCTGGGCGGTCTCGCACTGTTTTTGTACGGTATGCAAATGATGTCCTCGGGATTGGAAGCCGCGGCAGGCAACCGTATGAAACAGATTCTCGAAAAATTGACCTCGAATCGATTCCTCGGCGTACTCGTCGGTGCGGCAATCACCGCCGTCATCCAGTCCTCCTCCGCCACCACCGTGATGGTGGTCGGCTTCGTCAACTCCGGTATGATGAAGCTGCGGCAGGCGGTGTGGATCATTATGGGTGCCAACATCGGTACCACCATCACCGCTCAGCTCATTACGCTGGACGTTGACCTCATTGCCCCCGTCATCGCCTTTATCGGCGTGGCGTTCATTGTGTTTCTCAAAAAGCCCGTGTTGCACAACTACGGCGCGATCATCGGTGGCTTCGGCATCCTATTCATCGGTATGGAGATGATGAGCAGCGCGATGTCGCCCCTGCGCGAGGTGCCGGAATTCGTCAATCTGATGACGCAGTTCAGCAACCCCGTGCTCGGCATCCTCGTCGGCGCATTGTTTACAGCGGTTATTCAGTCCTCGTCCGCCTCGGTCGGTATCCTGCAAGCGTTGGCGGCAGAAGGACTCATTGGCCTCAGTGGTGCCGTATTCGTGCTGTTCGGTC
>JAZOCH010000114.1:0-5173 GCA_045596425.1 Acutalibacteraceae bacterium
GGCTCACAGAACGACATGGCTACGATCCGACTTAAAAGGAACGCTCGGTGAGCGTTCCTTTTTTAGTTGTACACATTTTGATAACTTTCTCGCATTGTTTGCTTAATGCTTTGCAGAGTTTCCTTCGGTACATCAACATAAATGCACTCCCTACATCCGCCCTGAAAATCCAACGACGGCTCACATAACACACACCATCCGTTTTCTTCGTATATGCAAAAAATGTTTTCGCAGGAAATCATACTATCACCCCAACCCAGTGTACCACAGCGAAACCATAAATGCAACCAATTTTGGTTATATAATTAAAACCGCTTTTTGGGTATAGTATCAATGTAGGAGTTGATACTATGTTTAAGATTGAAAAAGAATTAAAGCACGCCAGCATTTCCCGCACGGTGCGTTTTACCGAGCCGCTGTTTGAGAAGCTTAATAAGGTGTCAGCAGAAAACGGTATTTCATTTAACTTACTGGTATTGCAGTGCTGTAAATACGCACTGGATAACCTTGACACAGAAGAAACATAAAAAGGAACGCTCGGTGAGCGTTCCTTTTTTATTTGTCTTGCAACTCGAAAAGCTTTGTATTGTATGCAACGAGAATTTTGCCGCGTTTATCCTCCACGAGGTAGAACTCGTCACCGATGTCCGAGTAACGATACGCCCCTTCCTCGGTCAGGTTATACAGTTCAGACCATTCGTAATTGCGGATGCCGAACGCATATCTCCTATGCGGCGGAAAATACAGCCGATACGGTTGCGCGTGAATGTATTTTCTGTTGTATTGTGCTCCGCCTCCCTCTTTCTTGTCAACCAAAGGGGCGATCGTGATGGTATACTGTTCTTTATACAGCAAAAGAAACAGCCTGACCGTATAGACGATCGACAAAGCCAAAATCGCAGCCGCCAGTATAAGCAGTAGCACGCTCATCCACCGCGACACATCAGCGCCCACACATTCGGTCATTTTGATTATCAGCATGAGCATCGGCAGAATGAAGAACGCAAAAATCACGCCGAGGAGTATTCCCCCGATAAAGATGTTTTTTATATCCTTTCGGATATGCTTTTTCGTCAGTTTTTCGCGCGGCAGTTTTGTCTGCATTTTTCTCTCTCCCTTACCGATTGTCCGCGGTGATGGGCAGGCTGGCGACCGCATTGAGGTCGGCGCCGGCAGTGTTGCCTGCGAGTAGCTCGTAATACCCTTGTGCCGCCACCATCGCGCCGTTATCGCCGCACAGCGACAAGGGCGGCAGGTACAGCGCGTACCCTCGCTCGGCACACGCGGCTTCCATGCCGCGGCGAAGCCCTGCGTTGGCGGCAACACCGCCTGCCAGCACCACTGTGCGCAGTCCCAGCTCCTCGGCGGCGAGCATCGTGTTGCTCACCAGCATCTCGGTGACGGTGTGGCGGAACGAGGCGCACAGATCCGCCTTGTTGATCTCCTCGCCCTTTTGCGCGGCGGTGTTCAGGCGGTTGAGCACCGCCGTTTTCAGCCCCGAAAAGCTGAAATCAAACCGACTGCCCTCCACGTGCGGACGGGGCAGCTTATACGCGTGGGGGTCTCCCTGCTCGGCAAGGCGGTCGAGTGCCACGCCGCCGGGGTACGGCATCCCCATCGCGCGCGCGGCCTTGTCGTAGCATTCGCCGGCGGCATCGTCGCGCGTGCGCCCGATAACTTCAAAGTGGGTGTAGCTGTCCACCTTGACGATATGGCTGTGACCGCCCGACACCACAAGACACAAAAACGGCGGTTTGAGGTCGGGGTAGGTCAGATAATTCGACGCAATATGCGAGCGCAGGTGATGCACGGGAATAAGCGGCTTGCCCGTGGACAACGCCAAGCCTTTGGCAAAGCTCACGCCGACAAGCAGAGCGCCGATCAGCCCCGGCGCGTAGGTGACGGCGATGCCGTCAATGTCCGTCAGCGACACCTGCGCCTCCTCCAACGCGCGACGCACCACGCCGCTGATGGCCTCCGCGTGGCGGCGGCCGGCAATCTCCGGCACGACACCGCCGTAAAGGCGATGCTCCTCCACCTGCGAAGCAACCACGTTAGACAGCACACGCCGCCCGTCTTCGACGACGGAGGCGGCCGTTTCATCGCAGGATGATTCAATTCCCAATATCAGCATAAACAAACACTTCCTTGATAGGATTCATAGGCCCTCTCTGACGAGGGGGCTCCGCCCACAGGGCGGTGGGAGAGAGAGTTGGTTTGCGTAATCTTTGCCTCAGTCTGCCCTTCGGGCAGCCAGCTCCCTCATCAGAGGGAGCCTCGTTCAATTTCCGCTCACAAATACAGCGAATAGATCGCGGCGTCCTCGGTGGGTTTGCGGTAAAAATTCGGGCGCACACCGTCACACGCATAGCCGCCACCCGTATACAGCGCGATGGCGGCGACGTTGGACGCGCGCACCTCCAAGGTCAGACGATACAGCGCGTGTTCGCGCCCGTAGTTTTCCAACGCGCGCATCAGTTCGCGAGCAACCCCTCGCCGACGCACCTCGGGGGATACCGCCACGTTGTCGATATATCCCTCATCGCCAACGTGGTGCATACCGGCATAGCCGAGCACACAATCGCCGTCCGTGGCGACCAAAAACACCGCGTGAGGGTTGTCCAATTCCTCTCTCAGTGCCGCCGCCGACCACGGCGCGGAAAAGCACTGCGCCTCAATTTCCGCAATCGCCGCAATATGCTCCTCTGCCATCGGCACGATCGCCATCGCCATATTGTCACCGCCCTTCGGTTTCTGCATTAAGCCTCCCTTGTGCAAAGGGAGGTGTCTGCGGCTATGCCGCAGACGGAGGGATTGTTACTCGACAACATCGAATCCCCTCAGTCTCGCCGACTTTGTCGTCTCGACAGCTCCCCTTGCGTCCTCAAGGGGAGCCTTTTGGGTTTTCTGCACACATTCGAACAAAAAGGGGCAGAGTCCCCTCTGCCCCTCAACGTGTCCGAGTAAATTACATATTCTCCTCGATGTAGGTCACCAGCTGACCGACGGTACGAATCTTCTCGATCATCTCGTCCGGCACCTCACCGATGTTGAACTCATCCTCCAAGGACATCAGCATATCCACCAGGTCCAGAGAATCCGCACCCAGATCGTCAACGATGTCGGTATCCGCCGTAATGCTGTCGGCGTCAACCTCAAACTGTGCACTCAAAATCTCTTTAATTTTTTCTAATACCATAGAACCATTCATCCTTCCGCAATTCCGGCCGCGGACAGCGGCGAAAGTAGTTTGACAAGGGGGTCTTGCACGCCCCTATGCATCCATATTATGCAAAATAGCCGCATTTGTCAATCATTTTTTGGAAATTTTCCGTTTTTTACGCGTCTTTCTGTGCCAAATATTCCTCTAAACACAGGTTGTTTTCCATTATGTAGGTGGCCGCATCCTTGCCCACGTAGCGGAAATGCCACGCCTCGTACACCACACCTGTGACGTCCTCCTTGCCTTTCGGAAAGCGCAAAATAAACCCGTACTCCGCGCAGTGTTCAATGAGCCAGTTGTACGCCTGCGTGTTGGCAAAACTCTCGGTCAGCGTGAAATTGCCGCTGCCGCCGAGGTCTACCGCCAGACCGCAGTTGTGCTCACTGTATCCGGGACGCTTAACCACCTTACCCGCCGCCTCCTGCGCCGCGGTGTCGTTATAGCCCCTGTTCTTATACTCGTTGACCTTGCGCCAGTAAAGCGTACTCTGCTGGGCATAGGCGCGATACCCCGACTGCACGTCAATGCCGTACGCCTTGCCTGCCGCCAACATCGCGTTGAGGTCACCCAGAATGCGCGCATCCACTTTTTGATTGCGGTTGCCTGCCACCGTCAGCGTGATGCCGTTCTCATAGTTGGCGGTGATGGCGTTCCAGTCGTTGACCAACAACAGCCGCCAATCGCCGACCGACTTCTGCACGTAATGCCCCGTTGTGTCGTACTGCAACAGTGCATTATCCTCACTCGCGGTCGTCTTGGCGGTGGTCGTGGTTGTGGTGGTTGTTGTCGTGGTCGTGGTGGTCGTCGTGGTGACGGTGGTCTCGGGCGTACTGCTCATCGGCGCGACGTTTGTCGGCTCACTCGGCGGTGTGAGCAGCAGCCACACCATACATCCCGTGAACGCCAACGCCACTGCCAACAGCACCGCTAACGCGATAAGCAATCCGTTACCGCCGCGCTTTGCGTGGTTGTGCTTCATTCTATCATTCCCTTTATTATGTATCGTTTGTGTTGTCTCCATTATAATCCCTTTTCGGACAACTGGCAACGGTTTTTGACAAGTTTTTTACGGCAAATTTCTCCTTTGCACGCAGGTTAAATAAAATCGCAAAAAAGTGTTGACAAGCGGCCTTATCCGTGCTATAATGGCCGATGCCGCATGTCTCGGGCGCGGTTTTCCGCGACAAGTGACCCCGTGTCCGCCCGTACACAGCGAGTCTAAAAGAAAAGGTTGGTACGCCTATGTACGCTATTATCGAAACCGGCGGCAAGCAGTACAAGGTGCAGAATGGTGACACTCTGTACATTGAAAAGCTGGACGCTGCCGAAGAAGCCTCCGTCACCTTCGACAAGGTGATCGCCCTGCACGATGATGCCGCACTGAAAGTCGGCGCTCCCTATGTTGAGGGTGCCACGGTCACCGCTCACGTGCTGAAAAACGGCAAGGGTAAGAAGATCACGGTCTTCACCTACAAGCCCAAGAAGGGCAGTGCCCGTAAGCTCGGACACCGTCAGCCCTACACCAAGGTGCAGATCGACACCATCAACGCCTGAGTATGATTCGCGTCAGCTTCAAAGCGGCACAAGATACGCTGTGCGGCTTTCGCATCACCGGTCACGCCGGCGGTGAATGGGGACAGGACATTGTGTGCGCCGCGGTTTCGTCCGCCGCCTATATGACCGCCAACACCCTCACCGACATCCTCCGCGTTCACACGGATATCACCGTGGACGACGGGCTGATGGATGTCACCGTCACGGAGCGGCTTGATGATTGCCAGACAATTCTGGGCGGCTTTCGGCTACATTTGCAGGCACTCGAAGAACAGTACCCCTCGCGGGTACACCTAATGAATACGGAGGTGTAATTCCTATGTTGAAACTGAACATCCAGCTGTTCGCCCACAAGAAGGGCGTTGGCTCCACCAAGAACGGCCGTGATTCCGAGTC
>JAZOCH010000115.1:0-13442 GCA_045596425.1 Acutalibacteraceae bacterium
CGCTCCGTGAGCACCTGCTCAACGAACATATGTATGTCCTCGGAGTTCATGTCGAACTGAAGATCTCCCGATTCGATATCCTCAAGTATCGAGGCAAGTCCGTCGACGAGGATTTCTGCCTCTGCTTTAGTGATGATACCCTTTGATGCGAGCATCTGTGCGTGCGCCATACTGCCCGTGATATCCTGCTTGTACATCCGACTGTCAAAGCGGATGGACGAGTTAAAATCGTCCGCTATTTGGCTGGTGACGCCGTCCGTGCGTCCTGCCCACATCTTTGCCATATATTCCAACTCCTTATCAGAACCAGAGACCCAGTCCCTCTAATAAAATTTTCAGTCCCATCAAAATCAATATAACGCCGCCGAGGCGTTCGGCAAAGGTCTTGTGCCGTGCGCCGAACACACTGCCGAGCTTGACCGCCACTGCGGACATCGCAAAGGTGATAACGCCGATAGCGGCAATCGCCAGCCAAAGCTGTCCCCAGTCAAGGTAGAACGAATACGAAACACCCACCGCGAGCGCATCAATGCTGGTTGCCACCGCCATTGGAATCATCGCCGCAGGGCCGAAGTTGGCGCAAGCGCAGTCCTCCTCTTTGGAAAAGGACTCGCGTACCATATTGATGCCGATAACCGCCAGCAAAATAAACGCAATCCAATGATCGTAGCGGTTGATATAGTCGGCAAAGGTGCGCCCGAGCGCATAACCAATCAGCGGCATCAGCGCCTGAAAGCCGCCGAAATACACACCGGCGGTCACACAGTGCCGCAGCCTCGCCCGTCCGGCGGCAAGCCCCTTGCAAATCGATACAGCAGCGGCATCCATCGACAGCCCCAAACCGATAAGAATCAGCTCTATCACGCTCATTGGCATTCTCTCCTATTCGTTTCCATAGATATGGCAAGTTGCCGTATTATATGTCGCCATATCGACCGCTCAGCGGTGCCACTTAACACCCTGCGGTGTATCCTCCAACACAATGCCCATCGCATTCAGCTCGTCGCGGATGCGGTCTGCCTCTGCCCAATTTTTCTCTTTACGGGCGGCGGTGCGCGCGGCAATCAGTTGCTCGATGGCGGCATCGTCCTCGCCGCTGTCCTCGCGCGCATAGCAAAGACCCAGCACGTCGGTCAGCTCATCAAACAGCGCCTTGCCGACCGCAACGGTCGCCTTGGTCGCAGTGCCGTTTGCGAGCATCACGTTGATATCCTTAACCAGCTCAAACAACGCGGCAATACCGTCGGCGGTGTTGAGGTCGTCGTCCATCGCGGCGATAAACTGCCCACGGCGCGCTTCCACCTGCGCGACAAAGTCCGCATCCGCCGCACCGTCCGCCGCATTGCCCAATGCAAACGCCATCGCGTTCTTGCAGTTGTACAAACGGTCCAAGGCGGCGATGCCCTGCTGAATGATCTCCGTGTTGTAGTTAATGGGGCTGCGATACGAGGAAGAAATGAGGAAGAAGCGAATCGGCTCATAGCCGTATTCCTTCGCCACATCGCGCACGGTGAAGAAGTTGCCGAGGGATTTCGACATCTTCTTGTTGTCTACGATGATGTAGCCGTTGTGCATCCAATAACGCGCAAACGGCACGCCGTTGCAGCACTCGCTCTGCGCGATTTCGTTCTCGTGATGAGGGAAAACGAGGTCCTGTCCGCCGCCGTGGATGTCGATGGTTTCCCCAAGGTATCGGCGCGCCATCGCGGAGCATTCAATATGCCAACCGGGGCGACCATCGCTCCACGGAGACGACCAGCTCGGTTCATCGGGCTTTGCCGCCTTCCACAGCGCGAAATCCAACGGGTCCTCCTTAACCTCGCCGACGGCAATACGCGCGCCGCTCTCCAACTCGTCAATCGGCTGATGCGACAGCTTACCGTACTCGTTAAATTTACGGGTGCGGAAATATACATCCCCGTTCGCGGCGGCATAGGCGTAGCCCTTTTCCACCAGCGTGGTGATAATCTGCTGAATCATATCGATGTTCTCGGTCGCCTTGGGATGCGTAGTGGCAGGGCGCACGCCGAGGCCCTTCGCATCGGTGCGGAACTCCTCGATATACTTCTCCGCCACTTCCACGAAGGTGAGTCCCTCCTCGTTGGCTCGGCGAATAATCTTATCGTCAATATCGGTGAAATTCTGCACAAAGTTGACCTCGTAGCCGCGCCATTCCAGATAGCGGCGCAGTACGTCAAAGATGCACAACGGACGGGCATTGCCAATGTGGATGAAATTGTACACCGTCGGACCGCACGCATACAGGCGCACCTTGCCCTCCTCGATGGGGATAAATTCTTCCTTCTGTCGGGTCATGGTATTGTAAATCTTCATACTGATTCTCCTTTATTTTCCAATGCGGAAATACGCTGTTCCAAACGCGCAATCTCCTGCGCCACGGGGTCGGGAATGTGAATCTGGTCGAGGTCCTGCACCTTCTCGCCGTCACGGCGCACCACCTTGGCCGGAATGCCGACGGCGGTGCAGTTATCGGGAATGTCGGTGAGTACCACGGCACCTGCCGCGATGCGCACGTTATTGCCAATCTTGATAGGTCCGAGCACCTTAGCGCCGGCGCCCACCATCACGTTGTTGCCGAGGGTGGGATGGCGTTTGCCGGTATCCTTACCCGTACCGCCGAGCGTCACGCCCTGATAGATGGTGCAATCGTCCCCGATCTCGGTGGTTTCACCGATAACGACTCCCGTGCCGTGGTCGATGAAAAAGCGTTTACCGATGGTGGCAGCAGGGTGTATCTCAATGCCCGTGCGGCGCACAAGCCGTTGCGATACCCAGCGTGCCAGCAGGGGATGGCCTTTTTGATACAGTCGATGGGCGCGGCGATGCGCGCGCAACGCCTTGTAGCCGTTGTACAGCCACCATACCTCAAAATTCGATTGAGCTGCCGGGTCGCGTTCACGAATGGTGGCGATATCCTCGCGCATTTGCTTGAACATACCCATTCCTCCTAATGTCATCAATAATAAAAACACCTCCGCCACCCAACAGGTGACGGAGGTGAGGTTACTCTCACGGTTCCACTCCGCTATACTCATCGGCTCCCAACAGAGCCCTGCCCGTTAACGGAGGCCGCCGCCGAACGATACACGGCGCATCTCGCACTTTCCCGTTCGGAGCGGACGGGTGCATTTCCCCGTGTCGTGCGCTAAGGTCGCTTGCAGCCTTGACGACCTCTCTCTGTTGCACCGTGCACGGATACTTCTCCCGTCCATTGCTTTATTACCATTATATACAAAAATTTGCATTTGTCTACTGTTTTTTAATTTTCTTTAAAATACTGCCGCAAATTCCAGATATACTGGACACCCGACACCACCGTAGCGATGACCGATATCCAAATAAGCACAATGCCGATAACCAGCAGTACCAAGCACGCCGCCCAATTTCCGCTGAGCAAATCACAGACCTGCATCGCCGCGAGCATATAGATGATGGATACCATCTGCATCACGGTTTTGAGCTTGCCTGCAAAGGATGCCGCCACCACAACGCCGTCCTTGGCGGCGAGCAGACGCACCGACGTGACCGCAAACTCGCGCGCGAGTATCAGCATCACCGCCCAGCAAAGAATCGGTTCACCGCCCAGCTCGCTCATAATGCCAAGGAACGCCGCGGTGGTGAGTGCCTTATCCGCCAAGGGGTCAAGGAACTTGCCTAAATTGGTGATGAGGTTGTCCCGACGGGCAATCTTGCCATCAAAATAGTCAGTCAGCGAGGCGGCGATGAAAATCAGCAGTGCCACGCCGTAATGAAACGGAAAATCTGCCAGCAACACAAGGAGAAACACAAAGGTCATTACGCAACGCGCCAAGGTCAGCTTGTTCGGTAAATTCATTCTGCCATCTCCCCTATCAAGTCCCAATCCATCGTATCCGTGACAGTCACCTGCACGAAATCGCCGGGCTGTACGCGCCCCGTCGGCATAAAGAACACCTTGCCGTCGATATCGGGGGCATCCCCCTCACTGCGGCCAAACCAGCACTCGGCGTACTTGTCAAAGCTCTCCACCAGCACCGTCAGCGTCTTACCGATCATCGCCTCATTGTGACGGTCGGAAATGCGGCTCTGCTCCTCCATCACGATGTCACGGCGGCGGCATTTCACCTTATCCGATACCTGCTCGGGCAATGCCGCCGCAGGGGTGCCGTCCTCTGCCGAGTAGGCGAAACAGCCAAGCCGCTCAAATTGCGCCTCCTGAATGAAGGCGCACAGTTCTTCAAAATCCTGCTTGGTTTCGCCGGGGAAGCCGGTCATCACGGTGGTGCGCAGGGTGATGTTCGGCACCTTTTCACGGATGCGCTTGATAAGCGTGGTGAGGGATGCGCGGTCACCGGGGCGGTTCATCGCGCGTAACACCTTGCCGCTGGCGTGTTGCAGCGGCATATCCATATACGGCAGTACCTTATCCTCGCTCGCCATCACGTCGAGCAGCTCGTCGGTGATATGTTCGGGATAGCAATACAATAAGCGAATCCAGCGCAACCCGTCAATGCGGCACAGCGCGCGCAGCAACGCAGGCAGGCGAACCTCGCCGTACAGATCCTTGCCGTAGACGGTAGTATCCTGTGCCACCAGCACCAGTTCCTTGACACCGTCGGCAACCAACTTCTCCGCCTCGGCCACAATGTTCTCCATCGGGCGGCTGCGAAGTCCGCCGCGAATCAGCGGAATGGCGCAATAGGTGCAACGGTTGTCACAGCCGTCCGCAATGCGCAGGTACGCAAAGAAGTGCGGCGTGGTCTGTAAACGGTCGCCTTCCAGCGACCAGCACTCCTTGGGCGGAAAACGGTGCAGACTCTCGCCGTCGGTGACCTTCTGCACCGCCTCGATGATGTCGCCGTTCGCGCCGAGACCCAGCACGCTGTCGCACTCAGGCAGTTCGCTGACCAGCTCCTGCTGATAGCGCTCTGCCAGACAGCCCGTGACGATAATGCGCTTAATTTGCCCCTCTTTTTTGAGCTGGGCAAATTCCAAAATATTATCAATCGACTCGCGCTTTGCATCCTCGATAAAGCCGCAGGTGTTGACGATGACCACGTCCGCCAGTCCGCTCTCTGCGGTAATCTCGTAGCCTGCTTTCTCCAATTTTGCCAGCATCAATTCGGCATCCATCTGATTCTTCGGACAACCGAGCGATACCATACCCACTTTTATAGCCATAGTGTTTCTGTCTCCTCGTAGGGTAGAGCGAAATATCCCCACACCGTTTTGAAAAGGAGGATTTCCGCTCTATCGTCGTTAAAATACTCGTAAATCGAAATTGCTTTGCGCCGCCTCGTCGTACGCCGCCATCGCGTGTCGAATAGCCTCATACGAAAAGCCGCGCCTTGCCAAAGCCGCCATCACCTTCTGTCGGGATTCGCGGTCGGTCATCTTATTATAATATTTTTTCTCTATAAGTTCAAGTGCGAGTTTATAATCCTCGCAGTCGATCTCCTCGGCAGCATAGCCTGCGGTTTCACGGTCCACGCCGCGGCGCTGTAATTCCTGCGCAACGCGGCGTTTGGGGTACTGCTTTGACCGACTCAGGCTCTGTGCCAACCGTTGTGCGTACCGTTCATCATCCAGTAAGCCCACCTCCGCCAAACGCGCGACCACGCGCGCGGCAATCTCCGGACGTGCTTCGGCGAGTAGCTTCTTTTCCAGCTCCTTGCAGGCGTAGTCGCGAAGTCCGAGCAAGTACAAGGCGCGGTCGCGCGCGCGATTGTATTCGGATGTTTCCAGTAAAACCGCAAGCTGGTCTTCGGCAATATCGCCGCCGACACGATGAACGGACTCGTCAAAGGTGCGCACGTCCACCGTCGGCCCTTCCTGCCCGTCCAGCACCAAGAGATATAAACTGCGCCGACGGCGGCGCGCCTCGGTAATCGTCATACGTTTCTCTCCCACGCAGAAAAGGGCAGAGAAACTCTCTGCCCTTTGGTGCTTTTATCAATCATCGACCACAATGTCAATCTGTGCCTTTGCCGCGGCGCTGGTCACCTGCGGTGCCGCTGCCAGCGGAATCTCCACCGGTGTCGGTGCCGCCGATACCACGGCACGGTTGCCGGGGACCAGTTTGTGCATATTCTCGCGCACCTGCGCCTCGATCTCCGCCGACAATGCGGGGTTATTGCGCAGCAAATCGCGCACATTCTCGCGGCCCTGCGCGAGTCGCTCACCCTTGTACGCAAACCACGAGCCGGATTTCTCTACGATGTCCAGCTTGACCGCCAAGTCCACCAGCTCGCTGTCCTTGGAAATGCCGATGCCGTACAGCACGTCAAACTCCGCCTGCTTAAAAGGGGGCGCCAGCTTGTTCTTGACCACCTTAACACGGGTGTGGGAACCGATGGCGTCCTGACCGCTTTTGAGCGTTTCTGTGCGGCGAACATCCAGACGCACCGACGCGTAGTATTTGAGCGCGTTACCGCCCGAGGTGACCTCGGGGTTGCCGTACATCACACCCACCTTCATACGAAGCTGGTTGATGAACAGCGCGAGGCAGTTGGACTTGGATACAACGGGAGCGAGCTTACGCATCGCCTGCGACATCAGACGCGCCTGCAAGCCGACGTGCGCATCGCCCATCTCGCCCTCGATCTCGGCACGGGGGACGAGCGCCGCCACCGAGTCGAGTACCACGATATCCACCGCGCCCGAGCGAATGAGCGCCTCCATAATTTCCAGTGCCTGCTCGCCCGTATCGGGCTGAGAAACCAGCAGGGAATCCACATCCACGCCAAGTGCGCGCGCATACACGGGGTCGAGTGCATGCTCTACATCAATATACGCCGCCTCGCCGCCCTGCTTCTGCGTTTCCGCAACCACGTGCAAGGCAAGCGTCGTCTTACCCGAAGCCTCAGGCCCGTAAATCTCCACGATACGTCCCTTGGGTAAGCCGCCGATGCCGAGCGCGGCATCCAGCGCCATCGAACCCGTCGGCACGGCATCGATATTCATCTTGCTGTTCTCGCCAAGGCGCATCACCGAGCCCTTGCCGAACTGCTTTTCAATCTGCGCAAGCGCCATATCCAGCGCCTTGCGGCGCTCGCTTACCTGCTCGTCTGCTTTATCCACCGTTTTTTTGGTTTTTTCTGCTTTTGCGGCCATTTCCAAGCCCTCCAACCATCATTTTCCTCTCTTGCGAGAGCCATTGATTGCATTATACACCAACCAAAACCAAAATGCAAGGGTTTTTCGAACATTTGTTTGTTTTTTTATTTTTTCACACCCGAAACCAGCAGTTCGACACCGCCCAAATCGCGGATTTTGCGGATATCCGTCAACCCTGCTTCGGCGAACAGGGCGGCAACCACCGCCGCCTGCCCGATGCCGACCTCAACGGCGCAAATACCGCCGTCACGCAGTTTGGGCACCCACTGCTGTGCAATGGCACGGTAGAATTTCAGCCCGTCCGTGTCGCCGTCCAACGCCATACGCGGCTCGTGCTGCACCTCGCGCATTAAGCCCGACAAATCGGCGGTGGGAATGTAGGGCGGATTGGATACAATCGCATCCACGGCCTGCGTAAACTGTGCTGCGTCCTGTAACACGTCCGCCTGCGTAACCGTGACGGCGTATTGCGGATACCGCGCAACATTCGCGCGCAAAAACGGCAACGCCGCCTCGGACATCTCCACCGCCGTCACTTGCGCCGTAGGGAGTAAGCTCGCCAACCCCAAACCGACACAGCCGCTGCCGGCACACAAGTCCAGCACGCGCGGATGCGGCGTTTTAGCAAGCAACCGCGCCGCCTCCTCGCACAGACATTCCGTATCTGCACGAGGGACAAGCACCCCTTCCCCTACTGCCAGTGTGAGGGTGAGAAAATCCCATTCGCCTAAAATATACTGCAACGGGCGACCGTCGGCGCGTTGGGTGAGCGCCGTATCCAGTGCCGCGTATTGTGCTTCATTCAGCGGCGCAGAATCGGGTATGTGGCCGTGACCAAGGCCGCCCAAATCCTCTAACAGGCATCGTGCGTCAAACGCCGCATCCTCGCAGCCGCTTTCGGTCAGCAAGGATACCGCTTGCCGATACCATTCCTGCCGCGTCACCAGTTATCCGCCTCGCTGTCGGCAGGAATAACCGCTTTAAGCGCGGCAATGGCGCATTCAATCATCCCGTCCTCCGGCTCCTTGGTGGTCAAATGCTGCACCCACACACCGGGGGCGGAAATAATACGGGTGAACGCATTATCGCGCCGTCCTGCCAGCTTAATAAGCTCATAGCCCACCCCGACACTCAGCGGCAACAACGCCAGCTTGACCACTGTGCGCAACCACGGGATGCTGATGGGGATAAGAATGGAGATGATAATGCCGACAAGCAGCATCAAAATCATAAAGCTGGTGCCGCAACGCGGATGAAAGCGGCTCTGCTCACGCACGTTCTCCACCGTCAGCTCCAGCCCTTTTTCATAGCAAAAGATGGATTTGTGCTCTGCGCCGTGGTACTGGAAGGTGCGGCGGATATCCTTCATCCGCGATACCAGCATCAGATACACCACAAAAATCACGATGCGCAACACGCCCTCAAACAGACCGCGCAGATAGGCATTGTCCATCGCCGGCACCGCTTTGGACAGCCAGCTGAACAGCTGAATGGGCAACCACACAAACAGCAAAAGTGACAACGCCACACCCAGCACCGATGCCACCACCATCAGCACGTTCATCAGGCGGTGCTGTTTCTTCTCCTCTTCCTCGGTCTTGGGTCCGTCCTCATCTTCCAACCCCGAAAGCTCTGCCGAACGCATCAGGCATTTATATCCGTAGCGCAGAGAGTCAATAAATCCGAAAATACCGCGGATAAATGGCCATTTGGTAAACGACGGGCGTTTGGAAACGGGGTTTTCCATCTCCTCCATCACCATCTCGCCCGACACATGGCGTACCGCCATCGCGGTCTTTTCGGGACCACGCATCATCACGCCCTCGATGAGGGCTTGTCCGCCGATGGAGGTCTTCTTCATCGGACACGCTTGTTGCTTTGCCATAGCTTATAGTCCTTTCTGTTTGGCTGTCGGCAGGGTCACCGTCACCGCGGTGCCGACGCCGAATTCACTGTCAATTTCCAACTGTCCGTTGTGCAGACGCACGATTTCGTCCGCCAACGCCAAACCGATGCCCGAACCGGGGTTGCCGGGGTCGGTCTGGTAAAATTTCTCGCGTACCTTGGCGAGCTTTTCTTCCTCGATGCCGATACCCGTGTCGCTGATGACGATCTGCACGCCGCACGGCATAGCCGCCGCCTCGACACGCACGCGGTCGTCGGGGCGAGAATATTTTACGGCGTTATCGAGGATGTTCACCAACACCTGTTTAATGCGGTCGGCATCTCCCATTACGGAGGGCAGTGTATCGCACGGGCAATATTCCAAACGAACGCCTGCGCGCGCGGCGCGGTCGCGAAACAGCATCACCGTTTCTTCCAGCTCCGCCAACACGTCCAACTCGGTTAGTTTGAGCGTAATACGACCGCTCTCCATACGGGAAAAGTCCAGCAGCTCCTCCACCAAGCCCGACAGTCTGGCCGCTTCCTTGCCGATGATTGCCAGCCCCTGCGTTGCCAGCTCGCCGTCCTCGGGCGCCGCCTGCATCGTTT
This sequence comes from Acutalibacteraceae bacterium, assembly GCA_045596425.1. Classification (GTDB taxonomy): domain Bacteria; phylum Bacillota; class Clostridia; order Oscillospirales; family Acutalibacteraceae; genus UBA5905. Next base: position 9,610 of record JAZOCH010000115.1, read on the forward strand.
CGCTCCAACCCTGAATGGCGGTCAGCGGCGTGCGCAGTTCGTGAGAAACGGAGGAGATAAACTCATTCTTCACCTGCTCCGCGGCGCCGATCTCCTCTGCCATATAGTTGATGGCATCGCACAAGCGACCAATCTCGTCATCGTGGTGCTTATCCAGGCGGACGTCGTACTCACCCATCGCGATGCGGCGCGCTGTGTGCGACACTGCTACAACGGGGTTGATGATGGAGTTGACAAAATACAGCCCCGACAGCGACACAAAAAACACGATAAGCAGGATAAAGCCGAACAGCAACAGCGACAATAGCAGCACCTGTCGGTTGACCAATGTCAGCGACACCACATACCGCAACGCGCCAACGAGCTGACCGCTTGCATCGCGCTGTAAAACCGTCAGTGCCATCGTCTGCTCGCCCTGCACGTTGCCGCGCCAGCGACCCTCGCCGTCCTCGCTCTCCAACGCCAAGCGGAAATCCATCGGGGTTATCGCCTCATCGGGGACGAAGCCGTTGGAGGACAGCAGCACCTTGCCGTTGACGCCCAGCACCTGCAACTCCATCTTATCCTTATCGGTGAAATACGCAATCAGCTCACGGCTGCCCGTATCCCAGTTGGTGGTTTCGGTGACGGCGGTCATTTCCATCGTGCGTTGGTACAGCGCCGCACGGCTGTCCAGTGCGGTCTGCACACTCTGATAATAATAGTACCGCAGCATCAATGTAAACAGCACCTGCAACACCAGCAAAAACACCACCACGACCACAAACACGTGGGTCAGCCAACGGCGAGTCAGGCTGTTGCGCACAAACAGCTTTTTCGGCAGGTTTACCAGCCGTTTTATCCGTTCCATTGATACCCCTTTCCCCAAACCGTACAGATATGGCGAGGCTCGGATGATTGCTCCTCAATCTTCATACGCAGGCGACGGACGTTGACGTCCACCACCTTCTCGTCGACAAAACCTTCCTCCCCCCACACCTGCCGCAAAATATCCAATCGGGACAGCGGCTTGCGCGGATTTTGGAAGAAATATTCCATGATCTGATATTCCATCTGTGTCAATTCGATGGGCGTGCCGTTCTTGCACAGCTGGCGCTGGCGTAAATTGAGGGTAAACGCGCCGCTCTCCAACTCTTCGAGATAACTGACCTCCGTAGCACGCTGCAAACGGCGCTCCAACGCCGCCACACGCGCGAGCAGTTCGGCAATGCCGAAAGGCTTGGTGACGTAGTCGTCCGCCCCCATTTTCAGCCCGTTGACTTTTTCGGCTTCCTGCGTACGGGCAGTGAGCATAATAATGCCCATCGTCGCGTTACGCATACGCAAACGGCGGCAGGTTTCAAACCCGTCGATGCCGCCCATCATCACATCCAGTAGAGCAATCGCGGTATCGGGATGCTTGTCGTACAGCGCCAGCGCCGCTTCTCCCGAATCCGCCTCCACCACCTCGTAGCCTGCACGGCGCAGATTGACCACCACGAACGAGCGGATGGACAGCTCGTCCTCACAGACCAGAATTTTCGTCATCCCTGCTCGCTCCTTTCATTCGCTCAACCGCAACACCATATACCGTACGGCATCCATATCCAACTGTTCACTGTCGTACCACACCTCACAGCCATCGTATCCGTCGGTTGCTTTAAACAGCGTGGTGTACGCCGTGTCCTTCTTCTCCGCAATGGGGCGCAAGCGCAACAGCGGCTGTTGTGTTTTGGTGTCCGTCAGCGTCAACAGCCGTTCGTTCTGCGCATAAGTCGTAGCGACCGTATTGCGCATTTGCTCACTGAGCACCACCAAATACCCGTCCGCGGCATTGACCACCGTGGACATCTCCCCTCGCAGTTCCTGCGCCGTATAATCCCACGCCATCCAATCGGTGCGATAGGCATAATCGGGGGTGCTGTCACCCACGCCGTACTCCGCCGTCAGGGTGCACAGCGGAATCTCCATCTGTGCATCGCCGTCCACATCACGCATTCCAAAGCCGACAGGACGCACAGTTGCAGTGTTAATCTGCCTTGCCTGATTGCACAGCGGTGCGTGCAGACCGGTGTTATCGTAATAAATCAGCTCCGTCACGGCGGTGTCCGTACCCTTGACGGCATCGACGTACAGGCCGTGAACGCCTTGCGCCAAACGGCAAAGCGCCATCGTGTTAAACTGCTGAATTTCCGCATCCAGAAACACCTGCCCGAGCGACGACAGTGTGCCGTTTTGCATCGTTTCCAGCGTGGCGGTGACCGCACCGCCTGCCATACGCAGAAGCATCAGGCTGTCCCGTCCGTCGGCGGTGAGGTCGCCGACAAACAAGCGGTTGTAAACGCGGTCATCCGACAGCCGCACCAGTCCCTGTGACAGAGAAAATACCGTCAAGCGATGGTCGCGGCTGTTATAGGTGTCCCAGCCGGTCAACAATTCGGCGGTGCCGTCGCCGTCTAAATCCCCAAACGCCACCTGCAAAATATCCGCGTAGGCGCCCACCGTATCCGCCACCGACACCCACTCATCTCCCTCGCGACGAAGCAGGTTGATGTGCGTATCGCTCGGCGAGGTTGACATCGCATAAAACACCAGCGCGAGAGCGGCATCACGCGTGTCCTCCAACGGTTTGCCGGCGGCATCGCACAGCACGAACGCCGCGGTATGCTCTCCCTCCACGGGATAGCACAGCGTATACTGACTGTTCGCCTGTCCGCTGTCGCGGATATAGGTTTCCAGTGCCGTGTGCACCGCCTGCTGTTCGCCCTGCGTCTTGGGTGGGCGCAAAAACTGCTCCACATCCAAACTGCAACCGCTGCACAAAAGCAGGACAGCCGCCAAAGCCGCCGCCAATGCTTGCCGTAGGTGCTTTTTCATCCGCTGTCCCTCCTCGTTCACTTAATCACTACCTTATATTATACTCTATCCGTATAGCCAATGTCAACCGCGCAACAAGGCGCGACGTTCACGGTGGTCGGGCAAAAATTGCGCCACCAGCGCGTGAAACGCCGCACTATGATTATGGTGGCGGATATGTGCCAGCTCGTGTACCACGACGTAGTCAATCGCCGCGGGCGGATACTGCATCAGCCGCCACGAAAAGCACAGGCTGTTCTTACTGCTGCAACTGCCAAAGCGCTTCTCCGCACCCGTGATGCGTATCCCCGTTGGGGTGAGTCCCATCAACTTGCTGTAATACGCCACGCGTCGGGGTATAATCTCCGCCGCAAGGGCGCGCAGACGCGCCTCCTCCTCGGCCGATACCTGCCGTGCAGCAGCCGCCGCGGCACGTTCGCGCTGCGTAGCAAGATGCCGCTTAATCCAGTCCTCGTGAGCGCACACAAACCGCTCAATCTCCCCCATCGGGCAACGAAGCGGTGCGCGCACCAGCACGCGCAGATCGGCGGTAATCTCCAAGGCAAGGGTACGGCGCTTGGAGCGGATAAGCTCATACGTAGACACGGCGTTTCACCTCATTTCTCCCTCGTATTTTATCACACCTATCCGTTACCTGCAAGCGCGATACAGAAAAACATTGCACAATGCGTAAGATTGTGGTAAAATTTGAAGTATTCATTATACGAATTAAAACGCAAGGACGGGAACGCTATGAAAACCATCGGCATTATCGGCGCAATGGACTCGGAGGTGCGCCACCTCATCGCTCGGCTGGAAAACGCCGAAACTCATACCATCGCCGGTCGCACCTTTGTGCGCGGTACACTGGAAGGCTGTTCGGTCGTCGTGGTGCAGAGCGGCATCGGTAAGGTTGCTGCCGCCGTGACCGCGCAAAGTCGGAGGGCAAGCGGGCTTAGGAAGACAACCACTGGATTCAACTCCACGGGTTGCAGAAA
>JAZOCH010000116.1:0-3378 GCA_045596425.1 Acutalibacteraceae bacterium
CCAAATACGCCATATGCACGCGAATCTGATGCGTACGACCCGTTTCAAGCCGCAGTCTTACGTGGCTGTATCCTGCGTATTCGGCAAGCACCTCATAGTGCGTAATCGCCACTTTGGAATTTGTGGCTGTAACCGCCATCTTCTTGCGGTTGTTCGGATGACGACCAATCGGCGCATTGACCGTCCCGACCGATTCTTTTAAGTGACCGACAACGACCGCCTCATAAATACGCGCAAAGCTATGAACCTTGATTTGCTCAGATAAACCCTGATGCGCTTTGTCATTCTTCGCTACCATCAGCAAACCGCTGGTGTCCATATCGATGCGATGCACGATTCCGGGCCGTAAAACGCCATTAATGCCCGATAAGCTATCGCCGCAATGGTGAAGCAAGGCGTTGACCAACGTGCCTTCGTAATGCCCGACAGCCGGATGAACGACCATACCCTTTGGTTTGTTAACCACCAACAAGTCGGCGTCCTCATACACGATATCCAGCGGAATATCCTCGGGCTTTATTTCGTATGCCACAGGCGCAGGGATATCCACAATAAGTTCTTCCCCACCGACAAGCTTATAGCTCTTATTGACCGCCTTACCGTTTATACGCACATACGACTCGCTCACCCACTGCTGTGCCATCGAACGGCTGATATCCAATTCGGTTGCCAAATACGCATCGATACGCTTATTCTTCTGTTCCGTCGGAATGATCCACGTCTTGGTTTCCAGCGTCATCGGCTTTCTCCTTTGCCGTTGATTTTGTACCTATAACTAAACCTCTTAAAGTGGGAAAATCGCTTTCCTTGCATCCAAACGCCAAATACACAAACAACAAAATTGCGCCGATCACGACACAACAATCCGCAAAATTAAAAATCGGAAAATCAATCAGCTTAAAATACAAAAAATCGATGACGTATTTATACGCAATACGGTCAATGAGGTTACCGATACCTCCGGCTAAAATCAACGCACAACTCAATGAGAAGAGCTTTGAACGGCGCAAATCGCTTTTCACTAACATTACGCAAAATACAGCCATCACGATACAAGTAATCGGTATAAACACCCAGCGCTGATTTTCCAACAAGCTGAATGCAATACCGGTGTTTTCACAATATTGCAATTCGAAGACGTTCTCCCACAGAGGGATCGGTGGCTGGTTTTTCAGGTGTATCACCGCCAAGCTTTTTGTCAGCTGATCAATACCCACCAAGACAGCAGACAAAATAAACATCCACACTGTCAGCATTGCGTCACCTCCTAAGAAGATAAAACGGATCGGGCGATTGCCCGATCCGTGAACGGGTTATTATTCCTCGTCTTCGCTTAATTCAAAGGCGGAAATATCGATTTTTACCTCATCGGCTACTTTGGGAACGAACACCTCTTCGACGGGCTGCTCTTCGCAAACCTCGGCTGTCTCGTTCTCGGTGACAGTCTGTGCCGCCTCGACAGATTTCTCCACGCAAGGATCTTCCTTCTTCTCCTCATCGGCAAGAATACCGATAAGTGTCAGATGCTCACGATAGGTTGCCAACAAGCGAGAACGGAACGCTGTCACTTCCTTTTGGATACGTGCAAGCTCATCGAGCTCATCCTGAATACGTTTTTTGGAGTCCTCCTCAATCGTTTCCGCCTTAGCTTGTGCCTCGGCAATGATGGCATCCGCCTTCTCATTCGCCTCCGCAATAACCGTCTCGCTCATACGCTGAGCACTCAACAACGCCGTGCGAATACTGTCCTCCTGATTGCGGTAATCCACAATCGTTTCTGCCAGCACCTGCATTTTACGGGTATTTTCATCAATATCCTTGGTCAGCGCTTCAATCGTATCGGCGCACTGATCGAGAAACGAGTCAACCTCCGCGGTTTTGTAACCGCCCATCGTCTTAGTAAAACGAACGTCCCGTACGTTTTCTGCCGTAATCATATTCCTTCATCCTTTCGGTAATTATACACACTTCCTGGCTCCTAAATGTAAGCGCCCTTTTTTCGTCGGTGGACCGACTTGATCGATCAAAAAACGTCCATATCCTTTGACCGAAACAACGGCGCCCTCAAACACCGTATCCGAAACCTCGGTAACAACTATGTGGTTAAGGCTGACAGCGCCGCTCAATATCAACTGCGACGCCTTCTCACGAGAGATGCCGATTAGCGCCTTGATAATCGCGTCAAGGCGCGGCGAAGCGATCGTATCCTGTAATGGCTGATACGTCCTGAGGGATGGTAATGGACCGTTATAGTCCGTGTCCACCGTTACACCGACGCCGCCGATTTTGGTTACCTGTTCACGGATATACGGGACTATCTCTTCCCGTAGGAATGTCACCGCCAAATTATCCGTACACAGAATATCCCCAATCGTTTCGCGTTTAATGCCCTGTGACAGCAATGTTCCCAGCACATCGCGGTGGGTCAGTGTCTTATCTCCCCGATAATGAAACGCCAGCTGTACCAGTGGGTAATCCTCCGGCTGCGGCGTCAAATAATCGGGAAAACACCCGAACAAACACCGCTCTGCCCCGTCGTAGCCGCCCCAGAAGGCATAGTGTTCGGTTGAAATACCTTTTAATAATTGACGAGCCTGCTGTTGCTCCGTCTCATCCAAAAACCCTAAAAATGCAGGCGTGCTGCGCCGATCGCACAGAAGAAGGGTATCTTCTATGCGTGAGCGCAGCCACGCATCGGGTTGATTGCGATTAGAAGTAGAGGCCATTATTCTCCAACTCATCGAGCAGATCGCCCATCAAGCCCACATTATAAGGCGTGATGATAAAGGTGCAGTTGGCAACCTTTTTAATCTGGCCGTCGTTTGCGTAGGCAACGCCGCTGAGGAAGTCGAGAATACGGCGAGCAACATCCTTGTTGGCGGATTCGAGGTTGAGCACCACCGTACGCTTCGCGTTTAAGTGATCGGCAACAGCACTGGCATCATCGAAACGCTCAGGCTTAACCAACACCACTTGCAACTGTGCCGTAGCGTGGATATTCACAACCTTATTGCCGCGTTTACCGTTGTCGGACGATACGCGATCATCCTCCTTGCGCATAATGCTTTCATCGGTAGTGATCTCGTCCTCTTCATCCAGTTCGTCGGGTCCCCAGAATTTACCGAACAATCCCATAACATATACCTCCAAAATTTCAATAATGGCGTGCACCAAAAATAGCAGAACCTACGCGCACAATCGTGGAGCCTTCCAGTATGGCTTCCACATAGTCGCCGGACATTCCCATAGACAGTTCCAGCATATCTATATTATCTAATTTTTTTGCCCGATTGTCAATAAACAGACGGCACATTTGTGAAAATATTTTTCTTTTTTCGTATTCTGTGTCCAAAATCGGCGGTACAGTCATCAATCCTT
>JAZOCH010000117.1:0-2359 GCA_045596425.1 Acutalibacteraceae bacterium
TCCGCCATCACGGCGTCCGGGAACTCGCGGCAGGTGTTGCCGCCGAGTTCGCCGCTCATATTCAGCGTGTCGCTGACAACCGCGAGGGCGTTTTCCAGCTTCTCCGCCTGCACGGGGCGCGCGATGTGGCGCAGCAGCATCGCCACCGCTTTGAGGATGCTGGCAGGGTTGGCGTAATCGCCCAAGCCCTGTTCCATCATCCGCGGCGCGGTGCCGTGGATAGCCTCGAACATCGCGTATTCGTCGCCGATGTTCGCGCTGCCGGCGGTGCCGACACCGCCCTGAATCTGCGCCGCCTCGTCGGTGATGATATCGCCGTAGAGGTTGGGCAGAACGAACACCTGAAACCGTCCGCGTATCGCCGGATTGACGAGGTTGGCGGTCATAATATCAATGTACCAATCCTCGGCGGTGATGGTGGGATATTCGGCGGCAATCTCGTGACAGATAGCGGAGAATTTGCCGTCGGTCTTTTTCATAATGTTCGCCTTGGTGACGATGGCAACATTGTCCTTGCCGTTCATCCGCGCATACTCGAACGCGGCACGGGCAATGCGGCGCGTGCCGGCATCGGTGGTCACCTTGAAATCCATCGCCAGCTTATCTGGCAGTTCGATGCCCTTACTGCCGAGGACGTATTCGCCCTCGCTGTTTTCACGGTAGAACACCCAGTCGATGCCCTCCTCGGGCACACACACGGGGCGCACGTTGGCGTACAGGTCGAGCTCACGGCGCATCGCAACGTTGGCGCTTTCGAGTGCGCCGCCGTGCGGTGTGGCGGTGGGACCTTTCAGAATAACGTCGCACGCTTTGAGCGCGGCGAGGGTGTCATCGGGAATCGCCTTGCCGACCGCGGTGCGGCGTTCAAGGGTCAGCCCCTCAATTTCGCGCACTTCGACGCGCCCTGCGGCGATGTCCTCTGCGAGCAAAAACTCCAACACGCGCTTGCCCTCTTTGGTGATGATGGGGCCGATACCGTCACCGTCGCAGGTGCCGATAACAATCTTATCCATCGCGGCGAAATTCTTTGCCGTGGCGCCTGCCGCGAGGCGCTCTTGCCGTGCGAGCTGGCCTTCCAGCAGTGTGCGGAAGCTGTCTACGGCTTTATCAATATATTCCTGCATGATATTATTCCCCCAACTGTTTGGTGTAGGCAAGCAGACCGCCTGCTTTCAGAATGGCTTTTTGACGGTCGGTGAAGTCCGCGCACAGCGCGAACGTTTCGCCCGTGGTGTCGTCGGTGAGGCGGATGTTACCGCTGTCCATGCCGGCATACACGTCGGACAGCGTGAGCGCATCGCCCTGCGTGAGCTTGTCGTAGTCGGCAGGGTCGGCAAAGGTCAGCGGCATAATACCGGCGTTGATGAGGTTTGCCGCGTGAATACGGGCAAAGGATTTCGCGATGACCGCGCGCACGCCGAGGTACAGCGGTACCAGTGCCGCGTGCTCACGGGAGGAGCCTTGGCCGTAGTTGCTGCCGCCGACAACGATGCTTTGACCAGCCGCCTTCGCACGTTCGGGGAAGGTGGTGTCGCACACGCCGAAGCAGAACTGCGACAGATGCGGAATGTTGGAGCGGTAGGGCAGGATCTTGGCACCTGCCGGCATAATGTGGTCGGTGGTGATATTGTCACCGACTTTGAGGATAAGGGGAGCCGACAGGCTGTCCAGCTGGGGATGACTCTGCGGAAACTCCTTGATATTCGGTCCGCGAAGCACCTCTACCTCGGCGGCATCGTCCTCGGCGGCAGGCGGAATGACCGCGCTGTCGTCGATGCGGAAGGAATCGGGGAACGCGATGGCAGGCATCTCGCCCAGCAGACGGGGGTCGGTGATCTCGCCCGTCAGTGCCGCGGCAACCGCGGTCTCGGGGCTGACGAGGTAGACTTGTCCGTCAGCCGTACCGCTGCGACCTTCAAAGTTGCGGTTAAAGGTACGCAGACTTACGCCGCCCGAGTTGGGGGAGAAGCCCATACCGATGCAAGGACCGCAGGCACATTCCAGCACACGCGCACCGGCGGCGAGAATATCGGTGAGTGCACCGCAATCGGCAAGCATCGACAGCACCTGCTTGGAGCCGGGGGAAATGGACAGGCTCACCGAGGGCTTGATGGTGCGGCCCTTCAGCAGGGCGGCCACCTTCAGCATATCCAGCAGCGACGAGTTGGTGCAGGAGCCGATGCACACCTGATCCACCTTGGTGCCCTTCAGAGAAGACACGGTGACCACCTTATCGGGGCTGTGGGGGCAGGCGATGAGCGGCTCGAGGGTGGACAGGTCGATGTGCAGAATCTTATCGTACGCGGCATCAGAATCGGAAGCCAGAGGAATGTAACCCTCCTCACGACCCTCGGCCTTG